>JAOQAO010000239.1 GCA_025963485.1 Bacteroidota bacterium
GGGCCTGCAAGACTTCCAGTGCCGCAAGATGGCTTTCAATCTTGGCCTGTCGGGCAATGCGTTTAAGGAAATGACGAAATTCTTTAAATCGCTTTACAAGACTTACACATCGACTGATGCGAGCATGGTGGAGATCAATCCATGCCTCAAGACATCTGACAATAAAATAATCGCCGTAGACTGCAAACTCGGACTCGATGACAATGCGCTCTACCGTCATCCCGACCTGCTCGCTATGCGCGACCTGAATGAAGAAGACCCTACAGAAACAGAAGCAGCAGATGCAGAGCTCAACTATGTGAAGCTCGACGGTAATGTAGGCTGCATGGTAAATGGCGCAGGACTCGCGATGGCGACGATGGATATGATCCAGCTATCGGGAGGCCAACCAGCAAATTTCCTCGACGTAGGCGGCACAGCAAATGCTGAACGGGTAGAGAAGGCTTTCCGAATTATACTCAGGGATCCGCATGTAAAGGCGATCCTGGTGAATATATTTGGCGGGATCGTACGCTGCGACCGGGTAGCGCAGGGTATAGTAGATGCCTACAAATCTATCGGAAATATACCGGTGCCTATCATCGTGCGCCTGCAGGGAACTAACGCCGCTGAGGCAAAGGTACTGATAGACCAATCCGGCCTCAAGGTGCAATCTGCTATCCAGCTGAAAGAAGCTGCTGAAGAAGTAAAAAAAGCATTAGCTTCGTAAAACGATAACAATCGCGTGTCTACGCGAATAAAGATAATGGTGGCTATAGCGAGGGGGTCCACCTCTTCCCATTCCGAACAGAGAAGTTAAGCCCCTCCACGCTGATGGTACTTGGTTAAACCCCAGGGAGAGTAAGTAGTCGCCTTCTTATTTTACAAATGCCTCACAGAGATGTGAGGCATTTGTGTTTTGGAGTGAGTCTGAAGTCGGAGACTTCATTTTATTGTAAGTTCCAAGTCGTGCTTCGTAATACTTGGAACAGCTAGGGGGGAGATGTGAGGCTTTTTTGTTGTTGACAACTGAAATAAGGTTCAAAAAACAGGAACCCTGATCACTCCTCCGCAAACAAATACAAAAATAATACCCGCGAATACCTCAATAAGGGCGGACCGGTAAAAAGGAGTACGATACCTGCAAATACAAATGACATGATCAGATGGAAATGCAATAAAAAATGAGCCAGCAGCAATGAGCCTATGATGAGAAAGATCACCACCGGATAGCTGACCCACATGGCACCAAGATAGAAACCCGGCTCTATTTGAAAGTCCCTGCCGCACAGAGGGCATTTGTCAGGCATGTCGAGCAGGCCACTGAGATGGTAGTGGCTGCTGTGAATGAACAGCTCGCCCTTCTGGCATTTGGGGCATTTGCAGTGAATAATACCGTATAGTGGGGTTCCTTTGCGTAAGAGAGGCATGATATAGAGTTGGGCGCTTATGGTTTGAGAGAATCAACAGGCAAAACAAACTATCACTTACTACTCATATTTCTTCCAGTCTTTGGTTCCAGATTGCTTCCAAATTTATCATACCTATTTTATACGAAAAATTTGTCGCAATGACGCACAGGTTAGGTTGGCTATTGCTTATATATCTTGTTTTTGTGCAGTCCGCCGGATGAATATTTCTTGCGATACGTTTTTTTCTCTGTATCCGTTTTTTTCTCTACGACGATGATGTTCTTCTGGTTTCGTGTGATGGTGAGTGGAGGGCCTGTCAGGTCCATCTCCACACCGCCGCGCTTGATGGTGAAGATCACTTCCTTATTCGAATTCTTATCCGAATATTTATCCAGCATGGTCAGCAGGTTCTCTTTGGTCACGGGTTTGCCATTGATGGCTACGAGTATATCGCCCTCGCGCATCCCTACCTGGTCGAGGGTCACATTGGTCACATAGTATTCCTTGCTGGCCTTAGTATACCGATAGGTGGCATTGACAAAGAGACGCTCTGTATCTATGCGCTGCATCTCATATTTCCAGCCGACAGTAGACAGGTATTCATTGTAGTCTACCTGTTTGGTACCTTTGATATAGTTATCAAAGAACTCCTGTATCTCGGGATAAGAGTTCTTCACGATCTCCGTAATGACATTCTCATCTTTTACGACATAGTTGGTCCGGGTATTGTTTTTGATATCTGTCATCACCGACTCGAGGTTCATCTCTCCTTTGCTTAGTTTCAGCAGGCGCAGGTCCAGCATCATAGCTATCACGGCACCCTTGTGATAGAAATTCTGATAGCCTCTTTCATTGCCATCGAGGTAACATTTCTCACTTTGCTCACTCAGAGAGAACGGTTCATAAAATTGGGACAAGCTGATCTTATTTCTGATCTCAGTGATAAACTCCTGCTCGGTCAGGAGCTCTTTGCGGTACTGCATGAGCAGGGAGAAATATTCTGTGAAGCCCTCGTATATCCAGAGATTCTCCGTTTGCATTTTTGCCCGCATATTGAGCTTATTGGTCATATCCGTTTTGATATTGATCGGCTCAAAGAGGTGGAATAGCTCATGGGATGCAGTCATCTGCAGGTCACGAATGGTTTTATATTTGTTACTGCCTTCAGCAAAATAATACACCGAAGAACCAGAATGTTCTACTGCACCATATTCCTCTTCATTGACGACCTTATTCAGCGCGGGATTGGCATAATTCACAAGGAAATAATAATCCCTGACATTGAGCCCGCCGCAAAAACCATCGACTCCTTCGCTCACTGTCCTCAGTACCTTCGACACCTCCGGCATCCTGACAGAATCCTGCTCGGAATAAAGGCAGATGTGATAATGTGTTTTGCCGACAATGTATCCTGTCTCTTTATTTTTTGTATAGAGGATAGGGTTGTCTATAAGCGCAAGATATCCGGATGCAGTAGCTGTATCAAAAGTAGGGTGTGGGATCAGCCCTATAGACGAGTATCCGGTCAGTGCGGCGGGCTTGGTGATTTCCAGTTTATAAGTATAGTTTTCGTAGCCCTCGATATATCCGGCTATAGCATGAAAATTGAGCAGGAAGTGAGAGCCATTGACAAAGCTCGTGCCCAACTGGCGCATAATAATAGCTGGCTCCGTATAATGCCATGAGTCATGCACATAGTATTCTATACGCGCCAGTTTATTGGAGGGGTATATTTCAAACTCATTGAGGGATGCGCGCTTGACGGTGACCTCTTTGCCGTCCACATCATATGCCTTGATATCAGAGAATAGTTTCCCGCTTTTGAGCTCAGATATACAGCCGGGTACATTGGACGGTATGACAAAACGAACCTGGGGGAGATCGATGCGTGGGGTGAGAATGACCACTTTCATCCTAAAGCTATCTGTCTCGTTGAGGTTCAACTGTATACGGAAGGGATCACCAGCCGCGTAAGTGCAAAGCGATACCAATACCATAATAATGGCGGAAAAAACCTTTGAAAGACTAAATAAACTGTTCTCTTTTGGCAAGACTCAAAATTGATTTCCCTAAAATACAATTTGCCGGACAAAATCTAAACGGCTTTATTAAAATTGTATTTCAAATAAAGATAGACTAAACATGCCAATACCACAATGGATGACCCGAACCGAACTGCTGATCGGTGATAAAGCCATAGAAAAACTGATCGGATCGCATGTGCTGGTCGTAGGACTGGGAGGTGTAGGCGGGATCTGCGCGGAGATGATAGCTCGGGCCGGCGTGGGCAAAATGACCATCATAGATGCGGATGTAGTGGAGGCGAGCAACCGCAACAGGCAAGTGCCAGCGCTCATCAGCACTGACGGCAAATCCAAATCAATGGTGCTCGGGGAGCGGCTGCTGGACATCAATCCCGACCTGGACCTTGTGATAATCAATGAGTTCATTAATGTAGAAAACACTTCAGAACTGCTGAGTAATAACAAGTTTGATTACGTGGCTGACTGTATAGACACACTATCCTCAAAAGTAAACCTGATCAAGCTCTGCCTGGAGAGAGGCATCCCGATAGCGAGCTCTATGGGAGCGGGAAGCAAGGTAGATCCAACAAAGGTCAAAATAGTAGACATTTCCGAAACTTATAACTGTAAACTTGCGTATTACGTCAGGAAAAGACTGCATAAAGTAGGTATCTTTAAAGGTCTTAAAGTGGTTTTCTCCCCCGAAAAACCGCTTGAAAAACGAGTCGTAGTAACGGATAGCGGCCCCAAGAAATCTGTAGTAGGTACTATATCATATATGCCTGCTGTGTTTGGGTGCGCGGTCGCCAGTCTGGTACTGCGAGGATTGTACGAATGATTTTGCTATTGTTTCTAATTTGACATGATGAAAAGCCTGTTCCCTTTATCCCTTGTGCTAATGCTATGCGGTACGCTGTCTGCCCAGACTACGACCACCAAAACGTCTTATGCCGTAGATGAAAATTCGATCGTAAAAGATTCTACCGGCCGCCAGATATCCAAGCTGGAATTTTATGAAGCCGTGATGTCGGGAAACTACCAGTTCAAACCGGTCAAGGATAAAAAAGGGACTATCATAGAATTTATGCTGGTACGTGTGGCCAAAGCAAACAACAACACCACGCTCAAGATTCTGTCGTCTACTACCTCCGCTCCTACTACCGTGCTGCGCGTCGGCGACCCTGCTCCTGATTTTTCGGGAACGGATATGACCGACTCAGTCACCTATGATCTCAATTATTTCAAAGGTAGAAAGGTGGTCGTACTCAATTTCTGGTTTAGTACCTGCAGGCCATGTATAGATGAAGTAGAAGACCTCAACCGGATCAAAGAGCGCTATAAAGACCGCGCAGATATTGTATTTATAGCACCTACATTTGACTATCCGGAGATCGTGGATTCATTCCTGACCAAACATCCATTCAAGTATGCCATATTGCCGGAGGCATATGAAGCTGTGCGGAATTATAAGGCTATAGCTTTCCCGCTGAATGTAATTATCGACTTTGATGGCAAGATAGCCTATGTGTCAGCAGGCGGCCTGCCGGGAATAGAGTACCTGATGGATAGGAAAATAAAGGACCTGCTGGGTATCACTAAAGACGATAACCTACAAATCCATTAATATTCAAGTGTCTTGTATGGCACTTTCTTCAATTCCTCGAATAGCTTTTTGCATTTGGCATCTGCACCCTGAGCGTTGAGATCAAAGAGCCAAAAATTTTCATAATCCCCCTGATTCATAGCGAGCTGCATAGTGCCTTGGGACTTGTGCTCAGCTATCTCCCAGTTCACGATCACCTTGTAGCTGAGCTTATTTTTATAGCCAAATGGTGTGGATACATCGAACCTGTAGAGGGCTGTGTCTCCTACTACTTTGGTCTCGTCATATTTCTTTAGTTGGATGAAATGCGTTTTTGTTGTGTCGGTCTTTGATGAAACCGTGACGCCAAGGATCGCGGGACGATCAGTGGGTTTCAAGCCTTTGACGGCCTGCAGTGCGAGCATGGTGGCTGCCTTGTGCCCGCCATGCGTCTCAGGTGTAGGCAGCAGGCAGAATACGTAATCGTACCTCGTAGCAGTGAGAAGCTCGTGCAGCTTCGTACTGACCTTAAGCACATCCCAGGTGGTGTCGAGTGGCTCGCGCTCGTCGAGGCCATAGTGAGCATCCTTC
Source organism: Bacteroidota bacterium (assembly GCA_025963485.1). Lineage (GTDB taxonomy): Bacteria > Bacteroidota > Bacteroidia > Chitinophagales > LD1 > UBA1941. The sequence continues at coordinate 5,589 of JAOQAO010000239.1, forward strand.
TGATCGAGAAAGTAGATATTCCTCATGCCGATGATCTTGCCGGCATTAGTGAGTTCCTGTTTACGGATTCGTGGGAGATTGGCACGGCCTATCTTGGGGTCGGTGAGCTCCAGGCCATAGTATTCATTACCGAGCGTGGAGTATTTGTAGCCAGCTTCGCCATTGGTGATGACGCACTGGTCTACTATGCCTTTGAGATCGTGAGTGATCTTGTATATGACGGCGGCCATGCCTGTCTCATCGTCGGGATGAGCGGTGATGACGAGTACCTTCGGCCCTTGGGGCTCTTCGCCCAAAGCAGGAAAACTTTCGATCACTTGTGGCTTCCCGGTACCTTTAGTGGTTTTAGTATTATTCTGAGCGATAGCGATATTGGCGATGAAGCATACCGCGATGAAAGAGAAGATGTATTTCATAAGGCAAAATAACGGTATTTTTCTGAGGGTATTGTTTTGTGATAAGGGGCATATTAGACCTTGTGGCGCTAAATTTTATCTTTGCAGCGCAAAAAAATCAAGTTATGGCTCTTCAATGTGGTATAGTAGGACTACCGAATGTGGGTAAGTCGACATTATTTAACGCTATCAGCTCAGGCAAGGCTCAGGCAGCTAATTTTCCGTTCTGCACTATAGAACCTAATACCGGTATGGTGGTAGTGCCTGATGAGCGGCTGAATAAGCTGGAAGAACTGGTCCAGCCACAGCGCGTATTGCCTACTACAGTGGAGTTTGTAGATATCGCGGGCCTGGTCAAGGGTGCGAGCAAAGGCGAAGGATTGGGTAACCAGTTTCTCGGCAATATACGTACTGTGGATGCTATCGTACATGTGATCCGCTGCTTTGACGATCCGAATATCATACATGTGGACGGCTCGGTGAACCCTATCAGGGATAAAGAGGTGATCGATACGGAACTCCAGCTCAAGGACCTCGAGTCTGTAGATAAGAAGCTGGACAAAGCAAAGAAACTATCCAAAACAGCAGATAAGGAAATACTGAAAAGCATAGAAGTGCTGACGATATATAAAAAGCACCTGGAAACAGGCCAGTCTATCCGCACCGCTCCGGTGCATGAGGATGATAAAAGATTTATCGAAGACCTGCAGCTGCTCACAGCTAAACCTGTGATCTATATGTGCAACGTGTCAGAAGGCGATGTGAATACCGGCAACCAGTGGGTAGAGGAAGTTCGCAAAAACGTAGCGGGAGAAAATGCGGAGGTGGTGATCATATCTGCTGCCATCGAATCGGACATCGCTCAGCTCGAAACGAAAGAAGACCGTGAAGCTTTCCTCGCTGATATGGGACTGAAGGAGTCAGGACTCAATAAACTCATCACTGCGGCATATAAAGTACTCGGTCTGGAGACTTATTTCACCTGCGGTGAAAAAGAAGTGCGTGCATGGACGATACACAAAGGAATGAAAGCTCCTCAGGCTGCCGGCGTGATACATACTGACTTTGAGAAGGGCTTTATCCGCGCGGAAGTAATGTCGTATGACGACTTCGTCAAATACGGCTCTGAAGCTGCATGCCGCGAAGTAGGAAGACTGAGAGTAGAGGGCAAGGAATACATCGTCCATGATGGCGATATCATGCACTTCAGGTTTAATGTGTAAATTGGGTATTAAGTAGTTAGTATAAAGACAATACAAAACTTAAACCTTTCTATGTTGACGCTTGATTTTAACCCATTCCCAGTCATCACTACAGATCGCCTGATACTGCGCGAGATTGGATACCTTGATGCGGGGGAGATATTTGTATTCCGGTCTGATCCAAGGATCATGACGTACCTGGACAGGACGCCTGATATGTCTATAGAGCAAGCCCATCAATTCATAGCACATGTGAAGGAGGCGCAAAATAATAATGACAGCGTGATGTGGGGCATTTCCCTGAAAACTGACCATAAACTGATCGGCACCTGCGGATTCTGGCGGATCGAGAAGGCACATCACCGGGCTGAGATCGGCTATACATTGCATCCGGACCATCAGGGCAAGGGCTACATGAATGAGGCCACTGCAGCCGTATTATCCCATGGCTTTAATAAAATGAACCTGCACTCCGTGGAGGCAAATGTCAATCCCAATAATGTTGCATCCATCAGCTTGCTGGAGAAAAACGGCTTCGTCAAAGAAGGGCATTTCAAAGAGAACTGGTTTCATGATGGGAAGTTTAGCGACTCGGCGATATACTCGCTGGTCAGGTCTTAACAGCCTTTTGACCGCAAAAACGCTAAAGCCGCAAAAACTTAGTGAAATAATAATTGGCTTCATTTCAGGTCAAAGAAGCCGTCCCAATATTTTTTGTGGTGGAGGCTGGTTTCGTAATCTTTTTCTGAGAAGATGGTGGTGAGGCCTGCGGAGAATGAGGTGTCTTTGTTACTCTTATATTCCAACCACACTGTCTCTGCGTCACCCCTTAACATCACTTCACGAAGCAATACCAGTGAATCATCACGCCACGTGTAAAGAAATTTTGATTCGGCTGATGAAACACCCTGATAGTGCACCTTTATTGCATTATCCGATGGATCGATCTTATATCCACCAGCACCACTATCAAAGTCGCCATCGCCTGTAAAAAAATGGCCGGCATAACTCAGGATGGCCCTGTGCGGATCGTATATATAGACATAGTATTCTCGATTGCCATTTACATTACCAGTACCAGATAATATAATTTCGTTCGTATTGCTATCGCCATCTGCATTGATATATTTGATAAACTCTACAGCTTCTGGGATATGATACCGCCCTACCATATTCCACTGGTCATTATCCTCCCGATATATTTTCAGAACAGATGAATCATAACCAAAATTGACACAGGATATGGCAAACGTATGTGTGGCGTCTATAAGTTTACCTATAGCCAGGTATGGAGAGTCACGCACCATTTCATGGGTAATTGCGGAATCCTTTGCAGGTATGATGTACGGGCCTATTTTGCTCAAGGAATCTGGTAGTGACCTGGAGAGGATAAGATAGGCAGCATAGATGCTGTCGGGGCCACGCTCGGATATAGTTTCTGTCTCCTGTATATGGGGATGGCAGGAAGATAGCAGCAGCAAAACAGGAAATAAAAGCGTTAGATATTTCATTGCAAGTACAAAATTACAAATACGTTTTCACCACAGAGGCGGAGAGACGCGAAGAGCTAAGAAATACAATACGCGTATCAAATCACCTGGTATGCCAGAGCGAATCATAGTTGATCTGATCTAGCGGAACAGCCATAGTGCCGTCTTCACCAAGTGTATTTCGTTCTACTAATTTTGGCAATAGGCGCGCGTTATCAATTGGCAAACGTAGCAGATATGGTACCTCCATGTTTTGACGGGACCACTTCCATAATGTGAAATTCTTATCTGCCTTTTTTACTTCAATGGTGTCGAAATCTTGCGTATTATGTCTAGCCACGAAGCGGAAATAACTACCGGAATCAGCACCACTATGATATAGGAGCAAATCGGGCATCATAAAATGCCATAGTATGGCACTGTCAGAAATAATTACCTCACTAGTAGTTTCCTTACTATCATCTGAAATATCTGTAACCACATAGTGTCCGCGGAAACTGAATACGGACTGATAACTGCCTTTGAGCGTAGGGAGAGGATTAGCTAGAAGCGCTATACTGTCAGGAAGAGGGTAATTCCCATCTCTTTGCCTGCGATACAATATATCAGGATTTGAAACATCATGGCGTATATGATAATCAAGAAATAAAACATGCTCTACATCCCTTCCAAACATAGTATCATGTAAAACTGCGATCACCTCAATAGAATCATGCATTACCTCTTTGCGGAGGCCAGTATCCTTAATAGAGTCTATGAGATTAGGAACAGTTCCTCCAGCAACCGCAACGACATCTTTGCTCCGATCTGAACAGGCCGAAAATATTAAAGCTGCAAAAACCGCAGTAGTAAATAGAAGTATCGCTTTCATGTAGCAAGACTAGTGTTGTTTACGCCTCCTGCATCTTCTTGGCTCCTACCCTGTCCTTCTTGCGTTCGATAGCAGCTTTGACGAGGCCGATGAAGACGGGGTGCGGATTCTCGACGGTAGATTTCAGCTCGGGGTGGAACTGGACTCCTACGAACCAAGGGTGTGAAGGTATCTCTACGATCTCTACGAGATTGCTATCAGGATTTTTGCCGGAGGCGATCATGCCTGACTTCTCGTATGCATCGAGGTAGTCGTTATTAAATTCATAACGGTGGCGGTGGCGCTCGGATATTTCGGCTTTGCTGTAGACATCAAATGCCTTAGTGCCCGATTTGATCGCACATTTATATGCACCGAGACGCATGGTGCCACCTTTGTTGACTATCTTTTTTTGTTCCTCCATCATGGCGATGACGGCATTGGTCGAAGCGGGATCCATCTCTGTGGAGTGCGCATCAGCGAAGCCCAATACATTGCGGCCCCACTCTATGACTGCCATCTGCATACCGAGGCAGATACCGAGGAATGGTATATTGTTTTCGCGGACGAATTTGATGGCAGATATTTTGCCCTCTATACCACGGCTACCGAAACCGGGAGCAACAAGCAGGCCATCGAGATGGCCGAGATGCGAGGCCACATTCTCCGGGGTAAGGTCCTCAGAGTGGATGGACTCCACTATTACTTTGCAGTTATTGGCTACGCCGGCGTGGATGAACGATTCGAAGATGGATTTATAGGCATCCTGCAGCTCTATATATTTACCGACAAGACCTATGCGCACCTGTGACGTTGGGTTCTTGAGGCGTGTGATGAAGGTCTTCCACTTCTCGAGGTTGGATTCGCCTTCTATAGGGAGCTGAAGCTTTCTCAGTACTGTTTTGTCCAGGTTTTCTTTCTGGTATTCCAATGGTATATCATAGATCGTCTCCATATCTGAGGCCTGGATGACAGAGTCTATGTCTACGTTGCAGAAAATGGCAAGCTTCCTCTTGAGGTCGTCGGAAAGTGGGTGCTCGGTGCGGCATACGAGTATATCCGGCTGGAGGCCATACGATTGGAGTTCCTTTACGGAGTGCTGTGTCGGCTTGGTCTTGAGTTCTTTGGCGGATTTGAGGTAAGGGATGAGGGTCAGGTGGCAAACCAACACATTGCTGTGGCCCAGCTCCCAGATGATCTGGCGGACGGTCTCTACATAAGGCTGCGCCTCGATATCACCTACAGTACCACCAATCTCAGTGATGACTATATCAAACTCCCCTGTCTGGCCGAGGAGCATCATCCTGCGCTTGATCTCGTCCGTGATGTGCGGGATGACCTGCACGGTCTTGCCGAGGTAGGCGCCTTCGCGTTCTTTATTAATGACATACTGATAGACGCGCCCTGTGGTGACATTATTGGCCTGTGAGGTTGGTATATTGAGGAAACGCTCGTAGTGGCCGAGATCGAGGTCGGTCTCTGCGCCGTCTTCTGTGACGTAGCATTCACCATGCTCATACGGATTGAGGGTACCCGGATCGACATTGATATAGGGGTCAAATTTTTGAATAGTGACGCGGTAACCACGCCCCTGAAGGAGTTTTGCCAGCGACGCAGCAAAAATGCCTTTACCCAACGAAGAGGTAACCCCTCCGGTCACAAATATATACTTAGCCATAGCAGCGATTTTTCTTATTAGGTGACTAAAGATTGGGGAAACAGCCCTCTTCTCAGAGAAGAATGATGGTCAGACGAGTGCTAACCGAGGCGATTCGAAGAAGGGCAGCGTTTGCTCACCGACTTTGGTCATACAAAGGTAAAGAAATTATTTCGGAGAAAATAGGGGCTTAAGATTTGATTCACACATTTTACTAACATGGGAACGAGAGGTGAGGGACAGACGAAGAGAATGCACTCTCAACAACGCCTACCTCATCCCCGCTTTCCCCTGAACTAGGAGAAGGAGAAACTGCCTCAAAAGTGTATGTTCCGGCGATGATTTATCTGAGCACGGTATATGAGAACCAGTACCCCGAAAAAAAGTATCTCAAAAACGCAGGCCCAGGGATAAATGCGCAGGTCGGGTAGGGAATTGAGATAACTAAATGGTATTACATTGTCTATGAAGTAGTTGAGAACATCGTGAATGAGGGGTGTTTTGTAGAATATGACCTCTTTGTGGAAGGCATCGGCGGTGTGGAGGACGATCCAGTCGATGTCGGGGAGCAGGGAGAAAATGATACCCAGCTTATATTCTCCCCAAAACATATATAGCATAACGAGGCTGGTGAGCCCCATCAGCACATTATATATCAGCCAGAATGGATCGGTGAAGTCGATGCCTACCGGATGGTACGTGACTTTGCCGAGCTTATCGAAAATGCCGTGGAGTAATAGTGCAGAAATGATGGTCAGGACGACGCCTACGGCCCTGAAATACTTCCAGTCGAAGGTGCGCCGGAGAATGATTCCCGCGATAATATGCGTAGGGCCTTGCATCGGGCGCGAAGATAATTTGATTTCTGATTTATGACTTATGATTTCTGATTGGCTAATGGTGATCAGGAAATCGGGAATACAGGAAATCAGGAATACAAGATATGAGCCTTAACAGATCACTGTTTCCCTGATTTCCTGGTCACTTCACAAATTGATGCCGCCGGAGACCTCTATACGCTGCCCGCTGATCCAGCGGGCAGCTGTGCTGCAGAGGAACGCTACGACCGGTCCTATATCTTCCGCCTCTCCTACCCTGCCGAGGGCTGTGACGGTGGCGAGGCGCGCTTTGATTTCAGGATTATTGCGGATGGTGCCATTATTAAAATCAGTTTCTACCGGTCCCGGAGCTACCACATTTACTGTGATCTGCCTTGCACCGAGTTCCTTTGCCCAGTATTTGGTCAGCGTCTCTACGGCGCCTTTCATGGAGGCATATATGGAATAGCCGGGATTGGCGAAGCGGGTGGTGCCAGTGGAGAGATTGATGATGCGGCCGCCGTCATTGATCAAGTTGAGACATTTCTGCGTGAGAAAATACACTCCCTTGAAGTGTATATTGCAAAAACGGTCGAAATCCTCCTCCGTAGCTGTCGCAAAGGGAATTGTGCCACCGATACCACCATTATTGATAAGGAAATCAAAGTGCCCTGTGCCGAATTTGCTTTTGAGTAACGATGATACTTCCGTCGTGAATCCCTCCAGCGACCTGATATCGCCAACATCGAGTTTGAGGGCCGCGGCTTTGCGGCCTTTGGATTCTATTTCGGCTACTACTGCGTCAGCTTCTGTTTTATTGGTATGGTAGGTAATGATGATATCGTGGCCTTGTGAAGCAAGATGCTCGGCCATATTGCGGCCAAGGCCACGGCTGCCGCCGGTGATGAGGGCGATTTTGTTTGTGGAGTTCATTGTTGAATATTTTGATAATTGAATCTAGAATATAGTAGGCGTTTTGAGCGTAGATTTATTGTCTGGATCAGAATTATAGCATTATCAGGATGAATATGGTTTACCCCGGATTGAAACCCGGGGCTATAGAGGTGTAAAGTCAGTTGAAACGGGCTGAAATGGGATAGAAGTGCAATCCGAAAAAGTATTAAGATTTTATGAAATCCTGTTTGCTACTATTTTATCAACCACTGACGGATCGAGGAGGGTGCTAGTGTCGCCTAGATTGGTGGTGTCACCTTCAGCGATCTTGCGGAGGATACGTCGCATGATCTTGCCACTGCGAGTTTTGGGGAGGGCGGTGACGATCTGGATCTTGTCGGGTTTGGCGAATGGGCCTACGACTTTGGATACGTGTTCGCGGATCTGTCTTTTCATCGATT
>JAOQAO010000010.1 GCA_025963485.1 Bacteroidota bacterium
GTATTCTCATAGCTTCCGGGTAGAGTATTACAAAGACCATAAAGTCGTCAAAGTCTTTGCCAATGGCAATAAGCAACCTATTTCAACCTATGTCCTCTGCAGGAAGGATGTAAACCTGCCTGAAGAGCTAAAAGAAGCTGTGCGCATAGAATCACCGGTGACACGTATCGTATGCCTGTCCACCACACATATGGGCGCACTCAAACTATTAGACGCCCGCGACCTGATCGCAGCCACTGCCAACGCATACCTCATCTACGACTCAGCCGTGAATGCCATGGTGAAAAATGGCCTCATCAAGGACGCGGGCAAAGATTACCAGCCCAGCTATGAGATCATAGCTCAGGTCAAGCCCCAGGTGCTTTTTTCTGATGGAGAGAATAGCGGCTCCCCTCAGGTCAATGGCAAATTCAGGGCGCTCAAAGTGAGCGTGGCATCACCACGTGACTATTTTGAGCAGGACCCATTGGCCCGCGCCGAGTGGATCAAATTCTTTGCCGCATTTATCGATAAAGAAAAGGTGGCTGACAGCATTTTCCGGAAGGTCAAAGCCGGATATCTGGAGACAATGAAAAATATGGCAGAGACAGGGGAGCATCCGACTGTATTTTGCAATGTCCCGTTCAATGGCGTGTGGTATATGCCTTGTGGCAAGAACTATGTAGCCCAGCTCATCACAGATGCGGGTGGTAAATTTCTATGGAATGATGATGAGCCAGCCAATGGGCTAAACCTCACACTCAACTTTGAGCAGGTCTATGGACGCGCTGCCAACGCTGACTTTTGGATAAATACGTATGTTTATACCGATTTAAATGAACTGACCACGGTGGATAGCAAATTCAAATTATTCAAAGCATATAAAACAGGGAACGTTTACAACTGCTCCAATCGTATCTCCACGGCTGGTGGCCTGGATATGTGGGAGACAGGGACACTCAGGCCGGATATCGTATTGAGCGACCTCGCGCTGGTATTTCATTCACATACTGTACCCTCCGGACTGTATTACTACAGGCAGCTCAAATGAGGCCCGAGCGACAGTACATTGCCATTTGGTTGATCCTGCTCATGGTGGTCGGGGTCACTTTTGTCCTGCAACTCCTGGTCGGCTCTTATCCTATTTCTTTTACGGAATTCATGCATGTCTTTAGCACCATGGATCCGGGTGCCAAGACCATTTTGTTTGAAGCGCGCCTGCCCGCAGCCATTGCGGCCACTGTAGGAGGGGCGGCATTGTCCATTGGAGGCTTGCAGATGCAGACCTATTTCAAAAATCCTGTGGCCGGGCCATTTGAATTAGGTATCTCATCGGGGGCATCGCTTGGAGTAGCGGTATTCATTATGCTCACCGGCGTCTTTGGCTATACCACGCACAATGAATGGGGCATCATCATATCATCGTCCATCGGAGCAGTGGGAATATTTATAGTGGTGATGATCATCTCCTACAGGCTCAATAGCGCTGTATCCATGCTTATCATAGGATTGATGATAGCCTCTTTTATCAATTCCATTATAGATGCTATCCAGACGATGGCGACTGCGGACTCTATCAAAAGTTATATCTTCTGGTCTATGGGTAGCTTCAGGAATATTACCATGGAGCAGACACCGGTCATGACGTTCATTGTCCTCATCGCCATGTTGATCAGTATCTCGCTGGTCAAACCATTGAATCTCCTGCTCACCGGCGAGGAGTATGCACGCCTCACGGGACTCAATGTAAACCGCAGCAGGCTGCTTATCGTGATCAGTACATGTTTGCTGACTGGGAGTGTGACCGCGTTCTGTGGGCCTATCGGTTTCATCGGATTGGCGGTGCCTCATGCTGCGCGCGGGATATTCAAAACATCGGACCATAAAATCCTCTTGCCAGCTGTGATACTGATCGGAGCCATTGTGAGCGGAGCTTGCAATCTTCTAACGGCGATTCCTATACATGGCCTTGTACTGCCGGTCAATACCTTTACATCATTGGTAGGCGCACCTTTTGTGATATGGATCGTGCTGCGGGGAAGGGCGCTCCGGTAATACATTTCACACAAAGAACACGAAGTGCAGGTAAACAGTCTTTAAGCACACTAAGATAAAATGCATACCATTCTCAGGTGCTTACATGTATTTCTTATAATTCCTTAGTGATCTTCGTGTGAATGGCTGTCAATGCAATTCGAGTTCGATCTCTTTCATCATCTCATCGGTGATATCCAGATGCGTCACCATACGGACGAGGGTAGGAGAGAAGGGAGACGTTCTTATTCCTTTTGCCGCCAGGGTTTCAGCGGTCCTGGCGCTATCTTCCACTTCAAATATGATAATGTTCGTTTCCACTGGCAGCACTTGCTTTACCCACGCACATTTCTTCAGCAGCACCTCTATTTGTTTTGCCTTCTTATGGTCTTCGGATAGACGGCTGATATTATTTTCCAGTGCATACACACATGTTGCAGCGAGATATCCGCTTTGCCTCATACCACCGCCCATCACCTTGCGTATTTTGCGCGATTTTTTGATGAAGTCCTTCGTGCCCAATAGCACAGAGCCTGCCGGAGCACCTAGTCCCTTTGATATACAAACCGATATACTGTCAAATATCCCGGATAGATCTGTTGACTTTTTACCCAGCGATGTCAGTGCATTAAATATCCTCGCTCCGTCGAGATGATAGATCAGACCCTTAGACTTCACATATTGCCCGATCTCTTTCATTTGCTCTATAGTGTAGACTGAGCCGCCACCTTTGTTCACCGTGTTCTCGATACAGACGAGTTTACTATTAGGATACCAGTCATAGTCGGGCAGGATACATTTCTCGATCATCTCAGTCGTCATGATGCCCCTGTCGCCATCCGTGAGGCGCATCGATACCCCGGAGTGAAATGCCCACCCGCCGGTTTCATAGTTATAGATATGGCATAGCTTATCGCAGATGATCTCATCCAGCGGCTGTGTATGGGCTTTGACCGCGATCTGATTTGTCATCGTGCCACTCGGGCAGAAGAGGCCGGCCTCCATCCCAAACATGGCTGCACACATCTCTTCCAGCTTTTTGACAGTCGGGTCCTCGTTGAAAACATCATCGCCCACTTCTGCATTGTGCATCGCGTCCAGCATTGCGGCAGAGGGTCTGGTCACCGTATCACTCCTGAGATCTATAGCCATTGGTGTCGTGTTATTTGATGTAGGAAATCCATAAATAGTCCCGGCTGGAAGAGCAGCGGAAAGGCAAAACCATAAATCGCTCCGCTGAAATGCGCCAAATGGCCGATATTGTCCGCTTGCCGTCTGGCCATATATGCCGAATATATGAGGTAAAGGATACCAAATATAAATCCCGGTATCCTGCCGGGAAGGAAGATCAGGCCGACCTCATTCATAGGGTTGAACAGGATAGAGGCAAATATCACCGCAGATACCGCGCCCGATGCGCCCACGGCCCGGAAGTATTCATTGTCTTTCTGCTGGTACAGGTCCGGGATATTGGCGACGACCACTCCTGAAATATAGAATACGATAAAAAGAGTAGATGAAGCCCCTGGTGCGATCGTGGCAAAGTAATACTCTATTGCAGGGCCGAAGAAATACAAAGAAACCATATTGAATATGAGGTGCGGCCAGTTCGCATGGAGGAACCCTCCTGATAGCAGGCGTATATACTCTTTATCATGCCAGACCCTTGTCGGCCAGAAGCACAATTTATAGAATGCATTCTCATTCTGGAAGGCCACAAATGATATCAGGACATTGACAATAATTATGGCTGTGGTGATCGTGAGATGCATGGATGTGTTTGCTAAAATAGGGGCTGCTAATATAGTAATCCGTCCCGATGGGGCAATAATGCTAAAAAATGATAATTGGATGACAAATATTTCACAGTAAAATTTATCTTTACGTCATAAAACCATAGCTCATGAAAAATAAAGTACTTTTTGCCTTGATCGTGTTACTGGGTGCATTTGGCACATCTAAGGGACAAACCATACCCAATTTCGATTTCGAAAACTGGGCCAGAGACACTAATTACCTCAATCTTGCCATTACCAGCCCTGCGACACTGGATACAGCTATTAGTGATAATCCTCTGAGCTGGACCACTTCAAATCAGGTCACCGCAGGCAAAGTATTTCACAATAAAATACTCGTCACTCAAAATTTCATAGCCCGTTCAGGAGCTTCGTCTATCCGCCTTAGCAGTGATTCGGTTACTGCCGCTCTGACAGGTGTACCAGTAGTAGGGACTTTGACGCTTGATTTTGTTTGCCCGGGTTTCGCGGTTTGTGGCCGCTTCCCTATCAATCTGAGCGCATTTGCCAACCTCTCCGGTACTTTCAATCCTGCACTGCTTCCCGGCGCAGGTATCCCGGTATCAGGCAGGAAAGCTAAGATCGGCGGCTATGTACAATATACCCCTGTAGGTGGAGACACTGCGTACATCGTTGCCATTCTTCGCAAAGGTTCTACTATAGTAGCCGAGGCTAAATACCTCCGTCCGGACAATGATGCTGGTTTTGTTTACTTCGAGGCTCCATTTACTTATTACAATTGTATCGAACCGGACACATTGGTTTACACCCTGTCATCTGGCAATCCTTACGGCATCAGTGGTGTCATAACTGGCGGTTCTACAGGCCTGCATATAGGTTCAGCATTGAAT
>JAOQAO010000069.1 GCA_025963485.1 Bacteroidota bacterium
TGGTCGTATTCAAGACGGTGAAATTATCCGTGCGTATCGACAGGTCAAATTTCATCTTCCTGAAATCTGTGGTGTGCACAGAGCCATTGATCGTCGCCTTCTGACCCAGTGAATCCAGTATGTCAAAGGAATTGAAATAAATGCCCTGCGGATCGATCTTGATGTGATCTTCTTTGATCGTGATATAGTTATTGATATAGGCCACATTGCACGCTGCATCTTTGAAAGCGATGTCACCATTGATCAGCGGATGTTTGCTACTACCGGTGATAGATGCTGTGCCTGTCAGGTAACCTTTACTACGACGTATCTGACCGGCAGCGAAGGGCTCGATAGATTGCAGGTTGAGTTTATTGATATTGGCATGAAGATCCAGGCTGCCACCGGGTGTGGAGGTGATATAGGCGCCTTTGATCTCTACATTATTGTCTGCACCTGTCAGGTTTATTTCCGCTTGATACCGGCTTTGTGAGAGGTTGTCAGCCTTGACCGTCAGGTTGCCTATCGGATGACGCTGAAAAGCTATGCTATCTATTTTCAGATCGGAAACAAAGGCCGGATTTCCGTTCAGGTTCCGCAGTTCCGCCGTACCATTCATCGTACCACGGAGTAGCGCCGTATCCGACTCAATGATCTGGGACAGTGTACCAATATCAAAGTCCTTAAACACCAGCTTGACAGGACTATTATTAGCCTCTGATTCCGAAGCAACTGAAATACTTTGGCCATAGCGTTCCAGATTGAAGTCATGAACATTTAAACCTTCGGCTCCAAACCGGATGATATTATCATCCGCCAGCTTCCACAGCCGATTATTCAGAACAAGTCCATTACTATCTATGTGCAGCGCATAGCTTTTAGGCGACGGCTGCTTGAAATCTCCTGATGTCTTTAGCTTGTCACCACCCATTGAGTCTTTCACATCTATCAGATAGGCTATCCTGTTTTCCTTTAGCGAACCAGATACTTCTGTCGATGTAAGGCGCACCGGTCCCGTGGTCAGATGCGACACCGATATATCATACTTCAGGGAGTCATTGACCGAATGGACCGATACATCTGCATTCTCGATCTTCACTCCGCCATATGCCAATGCAGAGGCATGAAGTTCGAGGTTCAGTTTCCGCTTGTCTTTATCAAAGTCTGCCGTGACGGATGCTCCGTTAAAGCTCTTTACCTGAGTCAATAAAAGATCGGTGATGATCGGATGTGGATTGATATTAGCCGTCAGCCTGAAGGATTGTCCCGTGGTATCATGGGTGACGGTATCCGCCTTATTGGCCGTAAAGGAGAAATAACTATTGATGAAAGTAGTAAGAGACCTGGGCAATTGTTGCACGCTTGACGTACCCTGATAGTCTGCGTTGGCAATATCGCTTGTCATAGTGAAATGTGCACGGCCGCTGTCGCTTTTTGCGACCATCGATACCGAATCTATCTTATAGGAATCTTCGCCTTTTAGCACAATGATATTTTTTACATCCGCTGTTCCATTTATATTGTCAGCGCTATCACGGAGGTTCACATGCAGCTGAGCTCCTGTCCTCACATCATTTTTCAGCAGGTTGGTGCGCCCCAGGTCTATGCCTTTGATATCAGCGTTGGCCTGTAGCCGTTTTTCATCTTTCAGCCATAGCATAGCTGCATCCATATTGACCAATACATTTGTATCGCGTATATTGATCATGGCATCATAAGCGCCATTACCCGCACATGCTTCCAGCGAGATATCCTTGTAGTCATACTTTTTGAAATATACCGATGATATCTTTGCGCTGACATCTGCCGCAATAGTAGATGGACTAAAATTCCGTCCTTTACCATCTATCGTGGCGGTCACCGTGCCGAGCAGTTCCGGCTTCTTCAGGATATACCCCAGATCTAATGCCGCTACATTCAGTTTCACTGAATATTGTGTATCACCTGCTGCCATGAGCAGCGATGCATCGATATCCGCATTACCAGCGCTCGTTCTCAGTGCGAGCTTAGTCTTTACATTTGCTATGGACCCTTGCGCCTTGCCCGATATGCTAAATGTCTCCGGTACATCAATAGAGGCTGGCAGTTTACCCTTCAGGAACATCATCAGATCTGCTTTAGTGCTGTTTGCATTTTTGATATCGACGTCGTATACGGCCGTTTTTGCTTTTGGCAAACCTGTCACATGACCATTAAGCGAAACCGATGTCTGTTCTCCTATCGATGCTACCAGATCATTAGCCGTGATATCATTTAGCCGGCCATAGATATGTCCGCTGACATTTGCCTTTCGGCCTCCCATATCGGCGAGCTGTTCGCGCAGTTGAGGCACGAAGTATAATATATCCTCTACACCTACCTCCACAGGTTTGAGGTCTGCATTGATCTCCATCAGCCCTACATCTGTAGAAAGCGTTTTGATAGATGGATAATGCATTGCCAGGTCGCTCTGCGCGATAGATGAATAGCCAGTGACGAGCACGAGCCTTTTCAGCGTAGCTCCATTATCATTGTATTCACCTTTAGCACTGAGTTTCTTTAGCTCAAAGCCACTCTGCTCATGGAGGGAAAGATTATGAATATCGGCCAGTATTTTCTCCGGGCTATACATCCCTTTCTCGATGTGCGTGTTGACGTCGGTCAGTTTGAGGTGGACATAGTCCACACCATAGGCCTTCTTCGGCACATTCGTTTCATCGAATGCGAAATCAACATGCTCCAGATGCACGGTATCTACATTGACATACCAGCCTTTTCGACGGGCGGTATCCGCAGGATCAGGCTTTGATTCTTTTTCTCCTCTACGCAGGGCTACCAGTCCATCGGAACCAGTCAGTCTTACAGTTTTGACCTGTATGGTATGCTCATTGAGGTCGATGCGTCCGGGCAAAACAAAAAGGTCACCCACGCCAAACGAATACAATTGCCCCCTCGGCTTATGCTCATAGCTGAATTTCACCCGGTGGATGTCGATCTTATCAAGCGCAAGCCGGGGCAGTAGTGATACAGTGGAATCCCTGACAGCATCATTATCCAATGTCTGGACGATAGATACGCCGGCATCTGCGAGGTAGAGGTTATGACCGGTGAAGCTGAGCTTCTTGATGTCCATCCCTTTCATATCAAGTTGTAGTGCGCCGACCTCACCTTGAATGGTGGTACCCGAAATATGATCTGCAAAACGTCCCCGGATGTGGGCCAGATCGACCTTATCTACCTGTATGATCCAGGGGGCGCCTGATGTATCCACCTTTGCCTTTGCTTCAGGCGCTTTCTTTTTATTTCCAGCGAATGCATTGATGATAAAGCCGAA
Source organism: Bacteroidota bacterium (assembly GCA_025963485.1). Lineage (GTDB taxonomy): Bacteria > Bacteroidota > Bacteroidia > Chitinophagales > LD1 > UBA1941. The sequence continues at coordinate 3,293 of JAOQAO010000069.1, forward strand.
ATTATACGTGCTATCGACCTCCTTGCGTTCGATATTGGCATTGACATCGGTTAGCATCACGCTGCTCACCTCTACTTTGTGACGGAGGAGCGCCAGCATGTCTATGCTTACCTTGAGTTTGCCCAAATAGAGCAATGTATCGTGTTTGGTATCTTCCGCATATAACTGCTCGATCATGACCGATTTCGGGAAAGCTATATATAGCCTCCTGAGTTCTACCTTTGTGTGTGTTTTAGACGATACATAAGCCGTAACCTTATGCGTAATATATGTCTGCACCGGGGGGAGCCGGATGAGCAGCACGAGCGCGACGAGAAGCACGAGCACGGACCCAATGGTCCATGCCAGGGTCTTCCAGGTGATCCGGGCCGCTTTTCTCCCATTCATTATACCGCTACATTGAGGCAATAACCATGCCTATACTATCCTCATGAGAGGCTAATATATTAAGTTAATTATAAATATAAGTAATTATCGTGGCAGAAAATAAAAAAGCGGTCAGGATTTAACCTAACCGCTTGATTATTATGTGTTCCCGCGGAGGATCGAACTCCGGACCCGTTGATTAAGAGTCAACTGCTCTACCAGCTGAGCTACAGAAACATCCCTATTCGGACTGCAAATATAGCCCGATCTCGGAAAAATAAAAATTATTTCTTTTTGCTCTTAGGCGTCAGTGTCATCATCATACGCTTACCTTCGAGAGTAGGCAGCTGCTCCACAGAGGCGATCTCTTCCAGCTTTTTGGCAAACTGCAGCAATAGCAATTCCCCTCTTTCCTTGAAAACGATCGTACGACCCCTGAACATCAGGGTGGTCTTCACTTTATTGCCTTCCTGGAGAAATTTCTCAGCATGTTTTGCCTTGAACTCCACATCATGGTCATCAGTATTGGCTGTAAAGCGTATCTCTTTTACTTCCTGCTTTTTGGAATTGGCTTTGATTTCCTTTTCTTTTTTCTTCTTCTCGTAGAGAAATTTATTGTAGTCTACTATCCGGCATACAGGCGGGACAGCATTGGGAGAGATTTCTACAAGGTCCAGGCCTAGTTCTTTGGCCCTGTCCAGTGCCTCGCGAGTAGAGTATACACGGGCTTCTACGTTGTCACCTACTAGTCGTACCTCAGGTACGCGGATCAGGTCATTAATGCGATGTTCAAGTTCCCTTCTGGGTGCTCTGCCCCTTGGATATTGGGGCCGCTGGTTTGGTATCAAATGTTGTTTGTTTTTGTTTTAAAATACTATCCTACAAAAATAGTCAATAATCCGCCACAAAAGCAAGTTAATCTCTCCTCAAACCTTAAATATTGCTAACAAATGACGCAATGGTACAAGTGGGCTTCTACAGCAGACCGTTCCCTTTGACATCTCAACATATAAAAGTTGCCTTTATTGCTCCTGCGTCGCCTCCAAACCTCCTGAAAGGAGACTTTAATACATTGCAAGGGCTTAATACAAAGACTACTCGTGATCAAACATCTCCTTGAACGGAACCGTAGGATAGTCTGTCCTCCCTGTCAGGTGCTCTATGAGCTCTTTGGCGTATTGCTTTTCCTTCTTTGGACCGTCCGGCAGCATAAAGGTATACCCCTTCTCCATAGGGGTCTGGAAGCTAACCCCACCCTTCCAGCTGGCCTCATCGTCAAACCGCATGAGCAGTAGCTCTTCGCGCATGACCGGCTTATCGTTGATACGCTGCTCGGCCAGTGCTTTGATCACGCCACCATGCAGTTTGATCGGCACTTTCAGGAAGAATAACTCGCTAAAGTAATACTTGGCGAACTCCGGATCTATCTTGATCTCCGGGCATTCATAGAGGACGACCGTAAAGGTGGTCCCTGTGAATTGGTCCTTCATCGTAAATTTATGCTTGTACCCCACATAATCCTTCCAGATCAGCGTATCCTGCAGGCGCACATAGGTATATTTGAAATTGGTCGTATCCGGATTGACCTTTTCCACTTTAAACATCTTATGGTCATTCACTTCCGAATACCGTACGCGCTTAGTCACATCTGTGAGGTGGCTCAGCTCGGGCCTTAGTGACATATTAGAGTAAATCATATGGTCCTGGAATGTCACGATCAGCGAGTCGAATTTTTTATCAAATACAAACGCCGCATTGGCCATGATCTGCTTGCTCACGTACATGATCGTATGTGGATGTATCGTATCCGTATGGAGCACATGAGTCGTAGTATCCACTACCCTTTTGGCCACAGCATTGCCACGGAGTTGTTTTAGCTCCTTTATTGATTCCTTTTTGAGTGCTGGAGCATCCACCTTTTCCGGCTCAGTGGCCGGCTTGGTGCTGTCTGCTTCTATTTGCGCGGACACGCTGATGCCGGTGATGAGTGCCAGGATTATAAGTAATATCTTCATGTTACGCGAATGTACCTTCTTAACCTAATACGAAATAGCATGAAAAGGTTTCAATATGCAGTATTGTGTGTGTATTGTAGACTGTGGTGGTCTATTAGACAGGGGGGCTACTTTCTCCGCTTCGCCATTTTGATCCTGGATGGTTTTTGCTTGGAATGAAACAAACTCAGCACTTCAACAGAATCCCTTTTGATTTTGTAGATTATCAGGTAGTTACCCCACACTATATTCCGATATATCTGAGTTTTGGTAGGAAGGAAGCGACATTCGGGAAAGATATAAGGGTTGGGAAGGATTTTCAATATCTCAGAATTAAATCCTATTCGTAATCTTTCGGCGGCCTCAATAGAATAGTTATCTGCGTAATATATGTATTCCTGCTCAAGATCGTTTTGGACTAGTTCCCCTACGACTAGGACTTTTTTACCTTGTCCTTCCATGTCTCGGTTATTTTCACAAATTGATCATAAGGTATACTCTTCCCTTTTTCCGCCTTCCTCACTCTGGCGATCATCTCAGCCTCAGTGAGCACTTTTCGCTTAGGCTCCTCTACATGCTCCACATACGTTAGCGTTTGCAGATGCTCTATTAGTGACCTGGATTTTGCAGTTTCCTTTATTTTGAATGTATGTGTCATAGCAGCCTCTTTCCTTCAAAATTACAAAAAGCAATTGTTTAATGCAAAAGCACGATCAGCAGGTGATTGACCGAGTCCCGCTATGTGATTGCTTCACATGGTCGCTAATTTTCCGCCGAAATATCCTAATTTCACCGCCCTGAATGTTGAAACTGTATGGTCTCAATACTCACTACTAACTACTCAATACTAATACAATGATAAAGATCACACTACCCGACGGATCGGTCAGGGAGTACAATGAAGGAGTGACTGCCTACGAAGTGGCAGCCAGCATTTCTCAGGGACTGGCCAAGGCGGTACTCGCCGCCGAGGTCAATGGCGAGGTCTGGGACCTCACGCGCCCTATCAAACAGGATTCATCGCTGAAGCTCCTGAAATTTGAAGATGAAGGTGGCAAGAAGACCTTTTGGCACTCGTCTGCCCACCTCATGGCTGAGGCCGTGGAGGAGGCATTCCCGGATGCGAAGTTCTGGGTCGGCCCGCCGGTAGACAATGGCTACTACTACGATATAGACCTCAATGGCCACAAACTCACAGAGGAGGATCTCGGCAAGCTCGAAAAGCGCATGACCGAACTCGCAGCCCAAGGCAATAAGTACGTCCGTACCGAAATGCCTAAAGCCGAAGCAGTGAAATACTTCACCGAGAAAGGTGACGAGTACAAGCTCGACCTCCTGCAGAACCTCAACGATGGCGAGATCACTTTCTATCAGCAGGGGCACTTTACAGACCTCTGTCGCGGGCCGCATATTCCGAGTACAGATTATATCAAGGCTATCAAGCTCCTCAGCATCGCAGGTGCATACTGGAAAGGCGACGAGAAGAACAAACAACTCACCCGTATCTACGGCGTGACATTTCCTAAGCAGGCGCTGCTCGACGCGCATCTCGCGATGCTCGAAGAGGCCCGCAAGAACGACCACCGTACACTTGGCAGGGAACTCGAGATATTCACCTTTGATGAAGAAGTAGGCCCCGGCCTGCCGCTCTGGCTACCAAAGGGTGCCGCGATCATCGAGAAGCTGGAGAGGCTCGCCAAAGATTCTGAGCATGAGCAAGGCTATGTTCGCGTGAAGACGCCGCACCTAGCTAAAGAAGCGCTCTACATCCGCTCGGGTCACTTGCCCTACTATGCAGAAAGCATGTTTCCTCCTATGGAAATGGATGGACAGAAGTACTATCTCAAAGCCATGAACTGCCCGCATCACCACAAGATATTCGGTGCGCTGCCTAAGAGCTACCGCGACCTGCCTATGCGCCTCGCGGAGTACGGCACCTGCTATCGCTACGAACAGAGTGGAGAACTATTCGGCCTGATGCGTGTGCGCTCTATGCAGATGAACGATGCGCATATCTATTGCACCAAGGCACAATTTGCTGAGGAGTTTATGAAGGTGAATGAGCTGTATGTGAAGTACTTTAAGATATTTGGTATCGACAAATACCAGATGCGTTTCTCCACCCACGATCCGGCCAAGCTGGGTCAGAAATATATCGACAATGCACCACTGTGGCTGGAGACTGAAACAATGGTCCGCGATGTACTCACCAAGTCTGGCGTGCCATACGTAGAGGTAGCCGATGAAGCTGCATTCTATGGTCCTAAGATCGACATACAACTCTGGAGCTCCATCGGCAAGGAGTTCACCATCGCTACCAATCAGGTAGACTTCGCACAGGCCGAGCGTTTCGACCTGACCTATATGAATGAGCACAACGAGAAGGAGCGCCCCATCATCATTCACCGCGCACCGCTCGGTACGCATGAGCGTTTCATCGGATTCCTGCTGGAGCACTATGCGGGCAAATTCCCCGTATGGCTGGCACCGGAGCAGGTGGCTATCCTGCCTATCTCTGACAAGTACATGGACTATGCCAAAGAAGTGCAGCAAACCCTCCGCAAGGCAGGCCTCGAGGTCACCCTCGACGACCGCGCCGAGAAGATCGGCAAGAAGATCCGCGACACCGAGATCAAGCGCACCCCATACATGCTCGTAGTAGGCGAAAAAGAAGCCGAAGCCAAAGCCGTCGCCGTTCGCCGTCAGGGCAAGGGTGACCTGGGCACTATACCGCTCACCGACTTCGTGATGCAGATCAAGGAGGAAGTGGCGAACTATTTATGATTTGTGATGTATGATTTTGATTGAAATACATTTGAGGCTCGCTTTGGTGGGCCTTTTTTTATTGCTATTGGGTGGACGAGTATTAGGTTATTAGCTATATTGACATAGATGTACTAAGGTTTAAAATGAGCGGCAAATAATAGAATAATCAATAATTATTTATAATATAGCTATTAAACAAAATTATATATCCTATGAGTTATAAGCCACGTTCACTGTTCAGTATTATTTCCGAAATTAATACTAACATCTTTTTACCGCACATCCAGCGACCTTTTGTGTGGGAACGCAGACAAATGAGTAAACTCTTTGATAGTCTGATGCGTGGTTATCCAATTCAAACCTTACTTTTTTGGAAAACTAAAGAAGAAATTAAGGTTCGAAAATTTATGGATACCATAAATTCTGAAATTGATCTATCTACACTCTATCATGATCAAAAATCTCAAAAAGACGTCGAAAAAACATTTGTTTTGGATGGTCAGCAGCGTTTACAAACTTTATTCTGTTTATACAATGGCTCTTTTATAGATAAAAAAACCGGGGCCGCTTTAGAAGCATATGTAAAAGTCAACGCCGATGAACCCGATGTTAATACCAATCAAATACATAATATTGAATTTTATCCTGTAGGATCTGCTCAATCCCTTCCTCTTTTCAAAATAAAAGATTTAATGGGAAAGTATAATCAGAAAACCAATGATGATATTAGCGATGAAATTAACGATTTACTGGATCCCATTCTTAATGATTTAGATGCGAACAAAAAATCGCGAGAAAAAGTTGTTAGAAGAAATATTTCATGGATGGTTTCAATCCTAAGAGAAGATAAACACTTTTGGATTGAAGAACTTGACGGACTTGCAAATTCTTATCCATATAAAACGGTGCTAGAGATTTTTATTCGTGTTAACTCTGGTGGAACTAAGTTAGATGCTTCAGATTTAATGTTCGCTGCAATGAAGGAGTTATCGCCAGAAATAGAAGCGAATCTCGAAGAAATGTCGACTGTTCTTAGCACAGGCAATCTAAGTTTTGAAGTTGAAACGATTTTGAAAGGCATTCTATTGGTGAATGACAAAGGAGCTGTTGTTGATCAAGCAAAATTCAAAGGTGATTCCGGAAAGGCATTGGTAAAAAGCATAGATGATAGCTGGGATTCAAAATTTCAACCTGCATTTGAAGCGCTTAAAGATTTTATTGTCACTGTTCTAAAATTGGATTCGGAGAAAGTAATCCGAAGTTATAATAGCTTTGTCCCCATTTTTGAATATTTATATTTTAATCCAACTCCAACTCAGGCAAACAAATCTAGATTAAAAAGTTTTTACTATCGTGCCCAGCTTTTTAATTGGTTCAGTTCACAAACTGATGGTATACTAGACTATTTACACAACAATTTCCTAAAGAATTGTACAGGAGCAGATTTTCCAATTACTGCCATTGCTAATTACTTTGAAGTTAACAGGCATAATAAAGTTAAGTTGGACATGGCGACGCTGACAGATCACAGTCAACGTTTCTTTTTATTGCATTTAATGTATGTGGAATCACACGGTGTAAGTGCTTTTAATGTGGCTCTAAAAAATAACTCACCACACATTGACCACATTTATCCTAAAAGTAAATTACAAAAACATCTTTTCAATTTAGGCCCTAAGGATATAAATCATATAGGCAATTATCGCTTTGTAGGAGCGACTGATAATATTCGAAAACGAGCCGAAGAGCCAGCATCATATTTTACAAAATTGAAAAATTCCGGGGTTAATATCGCCACACATTTATTAGTTCCTAGCTATTCGGTAACTCCTGCTAGTATGTTGATGGATTTACCTACATACTCCGATTTCAAAAGTAAAAGAACGGATGAGATATTTAAACTTCTGGAGCCTATAGTAAATTTCGTCTAGCCCATCTATTCTCAATTTACTGCTTCCTTCCAGTAAACACATAGGTATGCCCAAAATCAATGATGGTAGTATCGTGGAGAGGGTGATAGGTCATGGTGAGGTCTTTGCCGTCGGGTGAAAGTAGCGCACTACCACAGTCTACCGGATGAAAATTATCGAGATAGATATTGCTTTCGTCAGGCAGTAGGATGCTAGCGAAAAATACACCAGCATAAGGCGTTAAAACCCTGATGCCGGAGAGCCGAGCGGGATATGGTAGTGGAGTGGCGTGAAAGAAGGTATAGTTGGTCATCTGATCGTTGCCGGCATATAGCACCAGAGTCTGTGCGGTGGAAAGACTATCGATGGTGAGTGTGCCGGCATAGGTGCCGACAAATTTATTTCTCATAGGTGTGCATGAGGAACCTTCTGTCCACTCGCCGCAGATGCATTTGCCCTCCAGGCATATCTCATACGGGCTGCAATTGCAGGAACGGTGGCATGCATTTAACGTGCACAGTAAAATCACTGCAATGAGGATTCTTTTCATAGACAATTGGTTTGCGTCCTAAACGAATCTCTCAATATATTATTATCCCTGATCCTCCTCTCCCCCTCAGTTGTTCCAGGTGTTCGTAGTACAACTTGGAACTCCTAATATAACGAAGTCTCTGACTTCGCAATCCCCTTGGCGCGAAACTTAGTTTGCCCATTCACTCGCTCCTCCCCCTCCAAAGGAAATTTCTTACATTAACGTCTAAAATAACAACCCACTAAACCCACTTAGCATGAAAAACCATACCCTGCTATTCCTGCTTCTTTGCGCATTCGCAAAACTCGCCGCACAGGTACCCTCCGAGCGGTTATTTGCCACCACCTACTATTACAGCGCAGCTGGTGCTTTTGTACCTTCGGACTCCAACCACATCCACTATATATCCGATAGCGTACGCGGCGGCGGCGAACAGTTCAACTGGCAACACTTCTGGCAGGATTATGATACCGGCTATTACCAGCATTACGCCAATATCGCCTGGCAGAATAAGAACCGCTATGTCAATAGTCCAGATGGCCATGGCAATAGTAACCGCTATGATCGTCAAAACTGGAATGGCAATAACTATTTCGCCAGTTACCGCGAGGCATACACCTTTGATGCCAGCTACAATCTGACTGAGATGACCATCCAGAATTATGATACTACCCACGGCATATGGGATACAGCTTATATCAATGAATATACCTATGACTCTGGCAACCGCCTCCTATCCATGAGCCACCGCTTTTGGCCATATGCCAATACGGGTGGTGACTACGAGGATACATACACCTACGATGCATCCGACAATATGCTGACCAAAAATGCCCACTACTATTATAACGGCTGGATAGACGCATGGGTCCAGACATACACCTACGATGCCAGCAATAATAACCTCACATACTCCTATCAAAGTTGGGACACTGCTACTCAGGTCTGGACCTACGCCGACCGAAAACTGCACAGCTATGACGCATCGCACAATGATACACTGACCATAGACCAAAACTGGGTATCCTCTCAGTGGCAAAACTCCCGGCATACTACACATACATACGACAGCCATCACAATGTCCTCACCGGCACGATCCAGAATTGGGTGACAGCCACCGGCAGCTGGCGCAATAATTATACTTACACCCGCATATTCGATGTCAATCTCAATTGCACTTCGCAGCTCACGCAAAACTGGGACACCATAGCATCCCACTATTTCGATGCAAACCGGCACTCATTTACATTCAATACAGCCAACAAACTCACGACAGACCTTTACGAATTATACGACACCGCTGCATCTGCCTGGATCCACTCTACCAAAAATGATAAAACCTATACCCCATTCAATAACGTAAGCCAGGATGTTTACTACACCTGGACAAATAGTGCATGGGCACCGGACCGCAGCTATGGTTACTATTGGGAAACATACACCACACCCACAGGCATCTTAGAAAAAACATATCACACTGCTGCTGTGTACCCCGATCCGATGAGTAACTCTGTGACCATCTCATTCGACGCCACAGTAAACCAACCCGCCATATTGCTGATATCAAATATGCAGGGGCAGATAGTAGATACAAAAACTGTAATGGTGCAAAACGGCAGCAATAATATCGCGTATACCAATCCGGTGCTTCCCGCTGGCATGTATCAGGGGCAGATCAGGACCAGCAATGATGCGATAGTTTTCCGCCTGCTCAAAAACTGATTGATCGTAGGTGGAACTTGTAAAAAGCATGGATACCGTCTGCGGACCTGCTTAAATGCTATTCGTAATCTGAAGGCTGGCTATTGGGCAGTAGATTGCGTAGCTATATATTCTTAAAGGTCTAAACAGAATACATATACCAAAGCCAGATTATCATTTGCATGGTTTCGGGCCAGATCAATATTTGGTAGCAGTATAGACAAAGTCCGATAATATAGCGGCATCATCAAAAGCGACCCAGTCCAATCCCCAGGTGAACTGCACGGCACCGCTGCATGTGGCTACCCATATCCAGGTCTCGTGCTGCATCCCCGACTGGCTCCTGGGTACGTCATCGCCATATTCATTCTGCGTGTTGTCGATCACATTGATAGTTCCGCAGGCTCCCGTCACTATGAATCCGTATTTGGGCTGATCCAAACCGCTGCCGCCGTTCAATTTGAACTTGTAACTGGCCGTGATCACTATGACATCTCCTGTCGTGACAGTGAGGCTTGGCGTGACTGCTGACGTGACCTGCATGACATCAGTGTGATTGCCGGGATAGCTCATCGTGAATCCTGCTTTATTGACGTAGTAAACCATATTCTTACTGGCTGCCGTCAATATACCGTTGGCATCGGCATACACGGCCGATTGCCGGTGCCCGCCAGGCCATTCACTCTCAGGTACGCATTAGAACTCGCTGCTCCGGTACTTCCTGCTATCCTGAGGCCGGTGCTACCAAGAAAAGTGACCGGGCCATCGTTGAAATCATAAAAACCACCATCATCTGACACAGCGATACCACCACCATTGTGGTTATCTGCATTGGCATTTATGGTGGCATTACCACCATACAAGACATATGCAGTGCCGCTCGCACTTATACCCGCATTAGCCGTCACCAGACCATTGACTGTTTCTGTACCGGAGATAGTGGCTGTACCGCCCACCGTGAGATTGGTACCGATAGCTGCTGTACCTGTGGTAGCTATATTGCCACCACCCGGGCTCCCGATACCCCCGGAGGCAATACCGCCGTCAGCTCTGAAAAACCCCGGAGTATAAGTACCTGCGCTAAAACTGCCCACCTGGTTTAACCGCAACCATGTGTCGGTTCCTTGCAAGGCGTTAAGGGAATTCAAATAGAAATAATGAGAACTTGCATTTACCACATCGCTGGAGCTGGACAGCGTCAGATTGCCTCCGTCATTTGTGATGCCTCCCCGTGCGATAATTTGATTTTGGGCATATACTGCGCCACTGGTGAAATGAGTATAGGTAGACGGAGAGATGGTGACTATCGAGCCATTGTCCACGATCACACTATTGCCTACAGTATTCGCTCCAGTGAATTTGGCTATGGTATTGACTGTGCCGGAAATACCAGCGGCCAGATCGCCGGCCGGTATGCCAGACGAAACGAAATTGCTGCCATTGCCACGCAGATAGGCGCCTGGAGTGGCGGCACCGCTGATAGTGAAACCGATGTTGGTATTAATATTGCCAGCTACGTCCAGTTTGTAAGCGGGAGTAGCAGTTCCTATGCCAACGTTTTGGCTATAGGCAAAATTACATATGATAATGCACCCGCAAGTAAAAAGGAGAAGTCGTTTCATATCTTGATATTTTTCTGAGTTAAGGTGTCATTATTAAAGATAAAACTATTTACCCGCTCCCGGTAGTTAAATAAAATATGGCTGTCCCCGCTCTCCGCAGTTAAAATCATAAATGCTGTCCGTAGACTGTATCAGGCGGCAAGATAAACCTCAGCTTGCCCTGTGTGAAAGCCGCGAATACTACAAACCCTTCTGACAGTACGATGTTTTATGACATCATAATCAATCAGCAATAAAGCCAGCCATCCCGCTCCTGCAAAAAAATACCCCCGTTTTTTAGGTGGGGATATTGGGTTTTAGGAAAGAATAATATATAAGTCCGATGACATGACCGAAGCTATTTCGCTTTTACGAAATTGCCTTTGGCTTCTTCACCGGTCTTAGTGTTTTTGACCTGGTAGATATAGGTGCCTGATGCCAGGCCTGAGATGTCCACCTGATAGCTTTCATCATCTGCAGATGTCTTGCTGACTGTCTTGTTCATCACCTGCTGGCCTATTGAGTTAAACAGCATAATGTCTAACGTCGTCAATGCCTCACCGCTGACCATCAGCCCCAGCTGTTGCTGCGCAGGATTAGGATAGGTAGTGACCTTGAATGCTTTCACATCATTCGCCTCTATGCCGTCAGGAGTCAGATCTGTTTTAGCATGGGTCTGGCGGAAGCGGCGCTCGAGCCCTGTCATGCAGGCAGTACCACTGACAGTATAGTTGCCCAATATTACCCAGTCAAAGTATGATCCCCCATAGCCACCACCTAGCAGATTAATAGAAGCTGTAGCCGTAGTAGGGTTGGTAACAGTCACATTCAATGGAGGAGTAGCCAGTGATATCCATGTATAAGAAGTAGCTCCGCTCACAGTACCGTTATAGGAGAACCCATTTTCCAATGTCGGTACAGGCGTGAAGGCAACTGCGGGTGTCAGCGTCAGCTTCTTCACAGACATCAGGTTTACATAGAGGTGGTCTGAAGTGCCGCTAGGCCAGCTATTCTGTATATACGGATCCCATACCAGCGTATTGTAGAAATTTCCGCCCAAAGCCACATTACAGTGGAGGTCAGAAGCCACAGCCGTGCCAGCCGCCACAGTAGATTCTCCCCGCTCATACCATTGCAGTCCCCCAGAGGTATTGTACTGCGCCATAAAGGACATGGCAGCAGCAGTAGTGGTGAAGGTGCTGGCGGACCCGCCATTGTTATTCAGTGTTATCGTACCGCTGCCAGGTTTAAAATTGCCGCCAATGACCATGTTGGTCCCATCATAAGCTATGGCATTGGCTGCATCATTGTCTGTGCCTCCCAGCAGTTCCCTGTTGATCACAGTTCCTATGGTATTAATTTTCAGGTATACCGCATCAGCGAGACCCTGGTATCCTGTCGGAGTAGGAGAAGAGTAGGCCGCGGCACCTGCTATATACAGGTAGCCATCCGGTGCCACAATTATAGCCTTGCCACTGCATACAGGATCATTGAGATGATTGGGATAAAAAGTGCCTTCGAGCTTGGCCCAGTTCCATGTATTGGTATTGTGCGTGAAGCGTGCTATAAACATACTATAGCCGGTAGTAGGAGAGATCGCAGGTGTAGAAGATCCGCCCTTGATCCGGCCAGTAATATAGCTGGTACGTGTGCCGAGGAAAAGAGTAGAAGCTATTCCGCTGATCTCTACCTCACCGCCACCCAGAGACATCCACCCATTCGCCTCCTGGCATGGCAGGCCCGCCGCGGTGGTGAAGCGTGCGATAAAACTATTGCGGTCACCGGCATAGGTGAGTGCAGGCGCCGTCACAGTACCGGAGGTGACAGGGAATGTAGAAGACAAACCCGTAGAATATGACTGTCCGTAGTAGCCGCCGACATATATGTCCGTACCTATCACATTGAGGCAGGTAGCGTATTCTTCACCATCGCCACCGGATTGATTCCAGTTGCTCCAGCCGCCGCCAGCAGGTGAGATAGAGCAAACAAACATATCTATATCATTGGCACTTTTTGACGACATCGGACCGGTAGGTTTCACGTTGCCCGAGAAATAGCCTGTGACATACAGTTTGCCATCGGCAGCCAGCGTGATGGCAGTACCGGTCACAAATGATGAAGTGTTGAGTATATCTATCCGGCCTATCAGGCTATAGGTTCCGGAGCTGCTTATTTTTTCGACTATGACACTGGCATGCTCATCGTAAGGTACAGTGGCCACTCCTACATTGCCACCGATGCCCACAGAGTTGGAGCCGGCATAGAGGTTTTCGAGCACGTAGGTATTGCCGCTCGCATCCATGGCGATACCGGGTACATTATCGACCGCATCGTTCTTCGAGCTGGTATAGGTATTAATGGCGCTTGCGGCATATGTGCAGGCCACCAGCAATGATGTAAGGACTAAATGTTGAAGCTTCATAGAATTTTAATTTAGTATTTGAATAGCTGCCGTAAATAACCACCGGCAGCCAATGTGGGTTTATGCGCTTTGTGGCAGCGCAGGGGACACCTGATATAAGGTCAACAGTATATTGAGCTTATTCTGTTTTTGTAATATATTTACGCGGCGTTAATCTTTTTAATATATCAGCTTTTCTTAGTATCGGTTGTTGGGTTTTCCTTGCGAGGGGACCCATAGACCTTTCACCCCGGTGTTAGCGCACCGGGGTTTTTTCATATAGCGTGATCATGAGCGGCCATACTCCTGCGGAGCGGGCCTGCCCATTTCACTACGACGTTTTACTTCTTGTTGGGGTGTTGAGGGACTTCATATGATCGGTTCGTTCAAAGACTTTACTATTTCAAATGCATAACAAGGTTCGCATTTTCTTATGGATAATCAGAGCATGAACTAGTAAGCGTGGCAAAAAAATATGTAAGTGTGTCAAAAACGCAATGATGCGCGTCGTATTTGGGGTCTATCATCGGTATCACCAGCTATACATGATGTGACCATATCTCTCCATACGTGACCGGCTTGAAATCCTTAGCCATGGCAGCAGCTTTTACCATGTGGATCAGCGCCGCAGGATGCTTGATCATATTATGAAAGTCTTCCAGAGACCGCCACTGCGCATAGTTGGTGATGGTCTTCTTATCATCGCTGATGTGGAGGTTCGCAGAGATATATCCCGGCTGTTTGGATATCACTTCTTCAGTCGCGGTCTTTAGCAGTTCAAATAATTCTTCATTCTTTTCCGGATCGACGGTGAAGACATTTATCAGCGTACATATTTTCTGATCGGGATCGATGGTGGTCATTGGAGCTCATTTAGGAT
>JAOQAO010000074.1 GCA_025963485.1 Bacteroidota bacterium
GGAGAGGATCCATACGGATGTCAAAAAAAAGATGACCGCACAAAAATAGAACAGGGATTTGATTCCCCATTTTAGCGCATTTACTCGGGGCATACTTATTGCCCTAATGATGACAAGGGCATATGTATAGGGCCTCATTGGTCACATTAAAATCGCGCAATATGAAAAAGCTCATCCTACTACTTTTAGTCACCGGCACTATCGGCTCGCTCTGCCTGGCACAGACCATCAGCCGTGCTGACCTCAGGGAAAATTTTATAAAAGCGACCAAATGCAAAACTGCTTTGGATTCATTCGACAAAATACTGGAAAAGATCAGTGCGAGGACCGCAGCAGAAGAATGCTACCTGGGTATGTGTGAAGCACTCAATATCCAATATACCGATGGCATGTGGCGCAAATATAAAATGCTGGACCAATCCAGAGGGCATATAGCTAAAGCTATAGCGCAGGCGCCCCAGGATGCAGAACTGAGGTTCCTGAGATTTATGCTGGAGCATAATATACCCGGTTTCCTGGGTATGAGTACACATATACAGAACGATCTGGCTTTTATCTTTGGGCATAGCGGTTTTTTGGAGGAGGATATGGACCTGAGAAAGATAGCTATGGAATTCATTTTATCCTCTAAAAGATGTACAACGGAGCAAACTGCTATGCTCCAAAAGAACCTCGATGAACTGAAGAAAAAACAGTACGCTCAGAAGTAAGAGCGTTAACATATTAAATTTGGTTTAACCATTAATGGGCGTACATTTGGGTAAATCAAAACACATAAATATGTTAAACTTTACACTTCCCGGCCCGGCGACCATCGCCATAGCGGCACTGGTACCTACGATCATCGGTTTCATCTGGTATAATCCTAAAGTATTCGGTACGGCATGGATGAATGCAGCCGGTGTGACACCGGAAAGCGCAAAAGGCATGAATATGCCAGTGGTGTTTGGAGTTTCCCTTCTTTTGAGTTTCCTGCTGGCTGCCTCACTGGTGCCTATGGTACTGCACCAGTTTGGTTTCTTCTCTATGATGATGGACGAAGGCGGCAAAGCTGCCCTGGCCGATCATAACTCTGAGATCGCAAAACATGCCCAGTTTATGATGGATACCTTTGGTCATAGCTTCCATACATTCAAACATGGTGCTTTGCACGGTACTATCCTTGGGATATTCACTATCCTACCTGTGATCGCTACAGGAGCTATGTTTGAGCGCAAGGGGTTTAAATATATCGCTATCAACGCCGGATACTGGATCGTGAGCCTGGCTATCATGGGCGCTATCATTTGCCACTTTATGCCTTATCCTAAACTAGGATAATCATCTCAGGATATTATAACTGAATGGCCTGCTATCCGCAGGCCATTTTTGTTTTGCCTCACCCCGAATGGTTTACTGATCGTAAATCATTCGACCCTCTCCACGATGTGGAGAGGGTACCAAACTCTGTAGATATCCGTCGCAATTGGTTATAAATGTACGTGGATATTACGTCCCTTTTTCCTCGGAAAATATTGATTATTTCGCAGGGCAATGAAAAATCAACCGGGGGCAAAGCCCCTCATACTGGTAGTCAATGATGACGGTATCACCGCACCGGGTATACGTGCACTGGTGGAGGCTGTACGCCCGCTGGGTGATGTGGTGGTCGTAGCTCCGGATTCGCCGCAGTCGGGTATGGGCCATGCCATCACGATCAATAAGCCCTTGCGTCTGCAGCAGGTGCATCTATTCGAAGGTATCCCCTCCTATCACTGTTCGGGAACTCCTGCGGACTGTGTGAAGATAGCTGTCGACAAAGTCATGCACCGCCATCCGGACTTGTGCGTATCGGGTATCAATCACGGTTCTAATTCTTCTATCAATGTGCTCTATTCGGGTACGATGTCGGCTGCGGTAGAAGCTAGCCTGGAAGGTATCCCTTCTGTGGGATTCTCG
The DNA here is from genome assembly GCA_025963485.1 of Bacteroidota bacterium. GTDB lineage: Bacteria > Bacteroidota > Bacteroidia > Chitinophagales > LD1 > UBA1941. The sequence goes on from JAOQAO010000074.1 coordinate 1,939, forward strand.
CTGCTGGACTATAGCCATGATGCCAATTTCGAAGGCGCGGCGCACTATGCGCGCATCATCTGCAGGCAAATACTGGAAAACGGCCTGGCTGAATCCTCACTGCTCAATGTCAATATCCCCAACCTCGCGACCAATGATATAAAAGGCATCAAAATATGTCGGCAGGCGACGGCCAAATGGGAAGAGGAATACCTGCAACGGCAGGATCCTTTTGGCAGGGACTACTACTGGCTGTCGGGGAATTTTGTCAATCATGACAAAGGAACTGATACGGACGAATGGGCACTGGCACATGGCTATGTGAGTATCGTACCTGTGCAATACGACCTGACAGCGCATCATGGCATCACACACATCAACTCAAAGTGGAAACTGTAAACGATAAAGAACAATGCTAAAAAAGATCTTCGCTCCTCATCCTACCATTTACAAATATGACCGTGCATGGATCGGTATCGTCCTGGGTCTCATAGTGCCTCTGTCAGGAGTGCTGATCGTATACCTGATCTCCGTGGGCAACCACTACATGGCAGAAGGCCATCCCGACCTCATACCATTTGGAAGGATGCTCCAATCGCTTAAAATAGTTACCGTTCTATTCCGATATATGAGTGTAGGCTGTATGCTTAACCTAGGTGTGTTTTTCCTGTTTATCAATAGAGACTACTACAATGTGTCAAGAGGGATCATCTTCTCTACGATACTGATCGCAATACCGATTATGATCACCATCATCACCAGCTGGTTTAAATAGTTGGGCAAAATAATACTATCTTTTGCCTGTGAAATACTACATCATAGCTGGTGAAGCGTCGGGCGACCTGCATGGGGCTAATCTCATCAAAGCCTTGCGCGCAGAGGACCCCAATGCCGATATACGCTGCTGGGGCGGTGATAAGATGGCTGCCGCCGGAGGGCATGTAGTGAAGCATATCCGGGAGCTGGCCTTTATGGGATTTATAGAGGTGATCAAACACCTGCCGACCATCTTAGGCAATATCAGTTTCTGCAAACAGGATATTCTCGAATACAAGCCCGACGTAGTGATCCTCATAGACTATCCGGGGTTCAATTTCCGGTTGTTCAAATTTATCAAGCAACACGGCTTTAAACTCTTCTACTATATCTCTCCACAGCTATGGGCGTGGAAAGAAGGTCGCGTGAAGCAGGTGAAAGAATATGTAGACCGGATGTTTGTGATCTTTCCTTTTGAAAAGGCTTTTTATGCAAAACATGGGGTGGAGGTGGATTTCGTGGGGCATCCGCTACTGGATGAACTGGGGGACAGAGGACGAGGAACGGGGGAAGACGAATTTCAAGGCATTTCACAGATAATAGCGCTGCTGCCCGGCAGCCGCAAGCAGGAGATCAAATCGCTGTTGCCGGAATACCTGAAAGTGATACCGCACTTCCCTGACTATAAGTTTGTGGTAGCGGGGATCAGTGGATTGGGCAGGGATTTTTATACAGACATCATCGGCGATGCCAGATGCGAGATCGAATGGGACAATACCTACGGGCTGCTCAATAGCGCCCATGCAGCCATCGTAACCTCAGGTACTGCTACTCTGGAAACGGCGTTGCACAATGTCCCAGAGGTGATCTGCTACAAGGCAAGCCCACTCTCCTACTATATCGCTAAACGCCTCATCAAGGGGATCGAATACATCGGTATTGTAAACCTTATAGCCGGTCGGCTGGTCTCCAAGGAACTAATACAAGCCGATGTCAATGATCAAATGCTGATACTGGAGCTGGAGCGCCTCCTCTATGCACCTCACCGCGCAAAGATGCTGCAGGCCTATAATGAGGTCAGGCAGCTGCTAGGATCGTCGGGGGCATCGGAGAGGGCGGCGAAGTTGATGATCGGATATTTAGGGAAATAAAAAAAGCTCCTAACGGAGCTTTAGTTGTGGAGAATATCGGAGTCGAACCGATTACCTCTTGCATGCCATGCAAGCGCTCTAGCCAAATGAGCTAATCCCCCTCGCAGGTGCAAATGTAGTTTTTATAATGATTTGTACAAATGGTGGAAGGCCATTGTTAATTCAATTCCGTTCACTGATATACTAAAGTATATGGGTATAAACTTTCAAAATGTAAAATCCAGAGAGGGCTGTTTCGTCGTTATATATTATCGTAAAGAGCGACAAAATGTACAAGAAGATCCCACTGAAGCCTTATCCTAATGGATGGTATGTATTGGCCAACGCCAGTGAGATCGGAGTGGGCCAGGTGGTGCCAAAGAAATTTGCGGGTAAGGAGCTGGTTATATTTCGTACGCAGTCGGGAGCTATTGCTGTATCTGATGCCTATTGCCCGCACATGGGTGGCCATTTTGGTTTTGGGGGAACTGTAGAGGGTGAGTCTATCAAATGCCCTTTTCACCACTTTTGTTTTGATACTAAAGGAGACTGTACAGCTACGGGATATGGTACGAAGCCTTCGCCGAAGCTGAAATTGCCTGTGTGGCACTCTCGTGAGAGGAATGGGTTTATTCTCGTGTACTATGACGAACATGGCGGCGAGCCGCTGTGGGAGGTGCCAGAGATAGATCAGAAGGGATGGAATGAGACTATCACAACTGATTACGAACTAAGCAGCCATCCGCAGGAAACGACAGAGAACAGTGTAGACATGGGGCACTTCAGCGTGGTGCATGGCTATAGCAATGTAAAGCAGCTCAAGGACCTGACGCTGGATGGGCACTACCTCAATACGCGCTATGCTATGACCCGGCAGGGCAGCCTCTTTAGCAAAAAGGGGACGCTGACCACAGAGTTTGAAGTGCATGTGTATGGGCTGGGGTATTCGTACGTGGAAGTAGACATACCGGAGTATGGACTGAAATCGAGGCAGTTTGTGCTACCGACCCCGCTGGGTGATGGAAAGATCAACCTGAAGATAGGCATGAGTGTGAAGTATATAGACAAGCCGTCGACGATGCATCCATTACTATCTATAGTGCCAAAACCGCTGCTGAACCGGATCGTGGCGAAAAAGGCGTTTGAGGGTTATGCGCATGATGTAGGGCAGGACTTTAAGATATGGCAGAATAAGATCTACATAGACCCTCCGATACTGGCTAAGGGTGATGGGCCTGTGGCGCAGTACAGAATATGGAGCCAGCAGTTTTATTATGAGGATTGAGGTCTGTGCCCCAACATAGGAGGCCAATATTTAGTGCTGCTGCGTTAGCCCATAACTCCCCTGAGAGGGCAGGGCTGTTTCATTATCAATTCGGAACTTATAAATAGCGGTACAATAAACTGACTTTCAAGTTGCAGGTTCTTCCCTCGCCCCTTTAGGGCGAGGGAAGATGCCGAAGGCAGATGGGTGAGGGCTGTCTGGCGACAGCAATGTATTTGTAAGCACAAAATACGAAAATGAAATACCCCCTGCCTGAGAGGGGACTTTAATACAATGCATATTATGCATTAGGCCGCTCCTACGGAGCTTTAAATGTTTTCTTTCATTTTCTTCTACAAACGGTATGCTCCTAACGGAGCAATCTATAATCCATACACGAAAAGTCCGTGCGCGGATGATTACCCCACACCTAAAAGCTTGACGGAAAAGAAGCCGAAGATGCCGTAAAGGGCGCTCATACCGGCGCGGAAACCCAGTGGGATGAGGTACCAGATGCTGCGCTCCTGCGGGAGGAAGTAGCGGACGTGATCGGGCGACGACTCAAGGAGGGCGAGCATGATGAATATTCTTTTGCGCAGAGGGGACTGTGGGTTGGTGAGGGCGAGGCCGCTGTCGATGAGCTTGAGATAAAACAGTGAACGTAGCATACTGCGCCAGGTCTTCATTTGGGACTCATTTAGTACCGCATTCATTTTTTGTACAGCCTCGGTGTAATGATATACAGTTTGATCGGAGCACTTCTCTCCTATCAGATACCTAGATAGTACCTGCGCTTCATTATCTGCTATATGGAGACTATCGGTCATTTAGTATTGATCTTTGATGCGAGATATTCATCGTAGCGCATGACTTTGGCGTTTTGGTTTTTCATCAGCGATTCTGCTTTGCTGAAAACCTTGTCACGATTGACATACATGAGCCAGTTGAGCAGTTTGCTATCATTGAGATGCGGGTGCATGAAGCGTTCCTGATCTACATCTACATCGTACGGGTGAAAATAACTCAATACGGCTTTATCCCTTTTGAAAGTGGAACTTGCTAAGGAATTCACAACGAAGTTGGGGAAAAACCGGAAATAAACACCGCCGCCGAAAGGAACTTTGAAAGGCCATGATCCGATGTTCATCGGGAGTTCGTAGATACCGTCATAATATCCTTCCCCTTTGAACTCCGGCCATCCGAAAATGGGATTAGTAGAGGGTAGTACGGAACTGGAATATTTAAAGCCGAAATCGCGCAGTACACTATAAGCCCATTTGCTTGACTCCACCATCGAAAAGGTCGGTGCACGGAAACCTTTGATATCAGTCGCTCCGAGCGCGTGCATCGTATTGAGGAAGCTTTCGCAGTCTTTGCGGAATTGGAGTTCGGTTTGTTTGGTGAGGTGCAGGTGCGTATCTGTATGGCAGGCTGTCTCGTGTCCGCGTTTGATGATTTCTTTTATCAAGTCCGGATAGTCGCGGGCCGTTTTACCGACAATAAAGAAGGTGGCTTTTGAGTTGACCCTGTCGAGCCAGTCGAGGTATTTTAATGTATTGGCAGGAACCGCAGCTCTGTACTGATGACCATCGGGAATAAAATCGCGAACATCTTCGAGATCGATGCTGAAGAGGAATACATTTATGTCTCCCTTCTCTTTGGAAGAGGGGCCTGGGCTGAGGTTGGCACTCATTTTTTGATCTGCATTTTCCTCATCTGCGAGAGCTGCTCTGTGACGAGGCCGAGCATGAAGAAGATAAAACCAGACACGATCAGCATACCCGATCCTGTACTCACACCACCACCACGGATAAATATGTGGTAATCCCATAGCAGAGCGAATATAACGCAGCAGATAGCGATGGTGAGGAATATGCGCATAGGGTTAAACAGTATCACCACGTTGATGATCTCCATGATGGTCTCGTAGGCGGTCTTGACATTGATGGTGCTGTCGCCGGCCACGCGGGGTTTGATGCGTATGGAGGCTTCTGTGACGCGGTGGCGCTGGCTGATGAAGACTAGGGCGATAATATCACTATAGGCCATAGCATCAGGGCAAAGCGGGATGTACTTTTTGGCCAATACCGTGCTGTATATCTTCATGCCTGAGTTGATATCGTAGATATCCATAGGCATGAGGAATTTGGCTATCCCGCGAATGATGGATTTGCCCAGACCACGAAAAGCTGATGCCTCCTGCTGGCCTTTGCGGCTGCCTACGATCATATCTGCGTCTTGTTCTACGATGAGTTTGAAGAGTTTGTCTACATCATCGAGGTAATGCTGGCCATCGGCGTCTATGGTGATCACGTAGTCTGTTTCCGCAGCTTGTATGCCAGACTTGATAGCGCCGCCATATCCCCGGTTGACCTTGTGGTTAACTACAGTGCATCTTGGTTCATTGGCGAAGTGTTCCTTCAGTATCTTCAGCGATTCATCGCGTGAACCGTCGTTGGTAATGACAAGGCGATAGTCGCGCTCATTCACGAAAGCGATCAACTCCGGGAGCACTACAGGGAGGCTTTTGGCCTCATTGTAGCAAGGTATGACTATGGATAATGTAGGCGTCAAGGTTATTTGTTTTGTTCTTTTAGTCCTTTCTCGGCTACGGCCAGGTTATTTTTGGCAAGCTGCGATGAGGGGTCATACTCTACAGCTTTGAGCAGGGCGTCTTTTGCCGGTTGGTATTGTTTCAGGATATTATATGCCGAGCCGATGTTATTATATGCCGGTGCAAAGTCTGGTTTGATCTCCAATGCTTTTTTGGCAGCGTCGATGCAGCCCTGATAATCCCCCGCCTGGTAGTACAGGAGAGAAAGGCTGAGATAATTATCCGGTGTTTTTGTCTTCTCGGCCAGGTCCTTGGTGAGTTCCAACTGAGATTTGCCTGAGGTGCCGAGCTGGAGGTATTGCTGCGATTTCGCATCACTTGGTGCTATGGCGAGCGTAGAGTTTGCTACCTTTTTCAATTCTTCATACCTCTTACTGGCATAGAGCAGGTCCATGAGCATATAGCGACAGTCCATATGTGCCGGAGCCATCTCCATAGCAGTATAGAGCAGTTTGACAGCCTCGTCAGGGCGACCGTTATCCTTGAGAAAGCGGGCATAGTAGTAATAAGAGTTTGGATAAGATTTACCCCCGTACTGGACCCCCGTTTTAAAGTATGCTTCTGCCTCCTGTTTTTTGCCGATGGCATCTTTGAGGATGGCCATATTCACATGGAGGTATCCATAGTACGGCCAGCACTCCAATCCACGGGTGAAGTACCTTTCGGCACCGGGATAGTCGCCCTTGCGCATGAGTGCGAGGCCGTAGTTCATGAGACCGCGGCCATTCGTTGGGGATTTAAGCGTACAGTCATACCAGAGCGTATCGTCTGTCTTCCATACCTCATTGCGCGTGTGTGTGCCATAGGCATAGCCGACCAGCATGACACCGATGAACGCATAAAACGCTCCCTTGGTGATCTCATTCAGTTGGGTACTTTGAGCCACCAGCCTTACCAGCAGGTACAGCGCCCAAACGACCGCCAGCGATAATCCCACAAAAGGGAAGAACATGCGGTGATCATTGGTGACCTCAGAGAAGGCTATGATCGATGTAGGCACATTGGCAAGCAGAAACCAGGCGAGGCCAAAGGCGATAGGACGGGTGGCCTTGTATTCAGCCGTGATAAAGATGATGACCACAGTAAAGATCAAAAAGACATAACCCAGTATGGCATATATATCCATCGGGGATTTGAATATCATCCAATCGGTGTCTGCATTGAGGTGTACCGGTGCAAACCATGCTGTGAAATAATAGAACAGGATAAAGGGTTGTGTGAGCCTGTACTCCCATACCTGAGATTGCCCTTCTACATATGTAGTCGGCTGCATATGCGAAACGAACAGGTAGCCTGCCACGCATACCACGATCGCGATGACCGTGGGTATCACGACCTTGAGTAGCTTATCTGTTTTGCCTTTGAACATAGAAATGAAACCGTCGCCGTTTTCAAACAATATTATATAGCACATCAGGATCGGTGCAAAGATCAGAGCCGATGGCTTGGTCAGGATACCGAGTACTACGGGGATCAGGTAGAGATAGTATTTCTTGCAAACCGGCGATACTGCGTATAGCGTAAGGCCTAAAACAACAAAGAAGGTAGAGAGAGAGTCACCGCGCTGGATGATATAATTGATCGTCTCAGCGCACACGGGGTGCAGCATGAACCAGGCTACGGTGATAAGGGCTACCCAATCATTGTATGGATCGGTGGAGACTATGCTGATTATTTTACGAAACAAAACAAACATCAGAATGCCCAGCAGTATGAAGAAAGCAAAACTGGTTACGTGGAAAGGTGTGAGGTCCTTCAAGTCATCGCTGAAATGATAATCAATGGCCAATGTAGTCGTCAGCAATGGACGGTACGACTGATTGGGGGGAAGAGAGCTGGAGGTTTTGCCATCCTCAAAAAAGAGGGGGATATTCTTCAGGTCACGGATGTATGCATTATTCTCTATGGTATGCGCATCGTCAAAATGCAGGGCATTTTTGAAATGATTGGAATAGGTCAGCGTCACCGCTGCCATCAAGACTGCCAGATTTACCCAAATGATCCACTTCTTCATTGATATATAACTGTTTTCGCCAAACCTACATGAAATTTGTAAAAAACACAAGCGGGCAAATGTGGATAGAATGGCAGGGCTGCTTCACTCCAGCATTTCAACATATAAGATCCCGCCATTTATGCTGCTGCGCGGCCCCTAAATCCCCTGAAAGGGGACTTTAATACATTGCAAAAGACGAATACAAATTATACTCATTTACACTAATACCCGATCATGATAGAATGGTAGAATTAGCTCAAGACTACTTGACCTGACTTTTTAATCCAGCCTCTGCAGCATCCAGATTGATCTTCGCAAAGTGCGAGGATGGGTCGAGGCCGAGCGCTTTCAGCGAAGCGTCCTTAGCTTCCTTGTACCTTTGCAGCTTGTTGAAGGCAGCGCCGAGATTGTTGTAAGCGGGAGCAAATGAAGGTTTAAGTTCCAAAGCCTTTTGTGCCTCATCGATACATTTCTGATAATCACCTGTCCGGTAGGCCTGACCGGAGAGATTGAGATGGTCCTCGGCGGTTGCGGCGGACAGAGCTGGTTGTGGCGCTGCTGATAACAGCTTATCATAATATGTAGCCCTGCTGTCGCCGGGAGATACCACGAGCGTGGCCGCGATGATCTTCTTTAGTTCCTCTACCCGATGAGCCTTATACATGAACTCCATCAGGAGCTCACGGCATTCGACATTGGCAGCAGACATCTGATACTGGCTATAGAGCAATGCGATCGCCTCGTCTATGCGATTGTGCTCATTGAGGTACATGGCATAGTAGTAATAACAGGAGGGGCAAGTGTTTCTACCGAACGCAAGGGCATGCTTCAAATAGGTCTCTGTTTCGGTGTCTTTGTTTTGCAGATGCTTGACGATGCCCATATCGAGGTTAGCAGGAGCGAAATCAGGCTGGATGGCAAGTGCCTGTGCAAATTGCTTCTCCGCCTCAGGTAGCGCTGAGCGAACCATGAGAGCCAGGCCATAATCGAGATGTGCCCTGACACTGACGGGATATTTGGCCACGGCATCAGACCAGAGCGATTCTTCGCTACGCCATACCTGGCAGCGCATATGGGCGCCATATCCATAGCATAATAAACCCGCGAGAGATAACGATAAGAATAAGGGCCGAATGAGTGCTGCCTGTGCGCGGTCAGCGATCCATTTCACCACTAGATAAAGCGACCAGGTCATGGCAAGCGACAAACCGACATAGGGAAAGAACATCCGGTGGTCGGTGGCCACTTCGTTGAGGGAAATGAGCGACGTGGGGATGTTGGCAATAAGATACCAGGACAGGCCAAACGCAACCGGTCGTGTGGAGCTGCGGCGAGATGTATAAATGATAGCGCCGATAACGGCCGCAATGAACCCATAACCCAGCAAAGCCATGGGCGCCAGAGGGGAAGCGAACACTTTCATGCCATTGTCCGCTGCGAGCCACAGCGGGGCAAACCACTCTACGAAATACTGACCCAGCACATATGGCTGAGTGAACCGGTAGAGCCATGGATCATCTCCGGCGGTCTGATATGTGGCCGATGTCATGGTGGTGACAAATACTCCTGCTGCAATAGAAACGATAAGCGCCATAGTTATGTGGGGCCAGTATTTTCTGAGTGGCGGCGATTTTTCTTTTTGTTCAAAAAGTAGAATATAAGCTATCAGTAGCAGTGGGAAGACAACAGCGATAGGCTTGGTCAGGATGCCTGCTATAACGGGGATCAGGTATAAATAATACCTGCGCGCGCGGACAGATAGAATATATAAGTTCAGTCCAAGGACAACAAAAAATGTGGCAAGAAGGTCTCCACGTTGAACTATATAGTTGACCGTCTCGGCGCAAACGGGATGAAGCATGAACCAGCCAACCGCCAATACAGCTACAATATCAGACGATGGATCGGGTGAAGTCTTTCTGAAAATGGCCCGGTACAAAAAGAACAAACTGATACCTACACAAAGAAAAATGAAGAAGCTGGTCAGATGATACATCCATGTATCTCCATTGCCCCCACCGAGTTGATAATCCAGTGCGAGGCTGGTGGTGAGGATGGGGCGATAGGTCTGATTGGGCGGATGGGAGCTGGAGGTGTGGCCATCAGTAAAGAATAAAGGAATATTGTGCAGGTCGCGGATATAGGCGTTATTGACTATCGTGTGAATGTCATCTATGTGGAAGGCATTATGAAAGTGGCCAGAGTATGCTAATGATGTGAACAGCATCACACCAGCGAGCCCAAGCCATACGATCCACTTCTTCATCACTAAGCCTTTATTTGATGAAGGACTAAAACCTGTTTGGTCTTGTCAGTAATCTTGTACCTTTCGTCGGTCCTCTCTCCTACTATCCAGACGACTTTCTTACCGGATTCAAGGATCCAGATTGTTTCCTTCTCGTGGATAGGTATCTTCTGGTCTTTGAAGTATTTGCTGACCTTCTTCTTTTTGAGTTTCATGCCGAAGGGGTAGAAATAGTCGCCTTTCTTCCATTGACGGAGCATGAGAGGGAATTCTAACTTGTCCAGGTCGAGATAGGCGTGGGACTTGTTTTTCTTTATGACCAGATCAGCGGCTTTCTCTTGTGACAGCCTTATATCGGAACCTTTTAGTTTCACTTCTGTTTCCTCTTTCTCAATCAGGATAGCCATGAAGTCTGTTTGAGCAGCTTCCGTGAGGATCAGGAACTGCCTGTCCTTGATAATCCTCGCTGCCGGGGAAAGGAATTGTTTGCCGGATTCACTATCGAGTGCACTGAGGATGTCATCGACTTGCGATGAATTGTAACCATATGGATTCAGGTATTCAAATAGTATTGAGCGCTTGTTAGTTAGCTTCCTTAGTTTCAGAATTGGGATGTATATGTCATTGCCTCTTTTCTGGAAAAGCTGCTTGTCAATTTTGCGGACTTTGGCATTATATAGCGCTTCGAGATCGGAGAATACTTTGATCCGGTCTATGAAGCCCGCTTCGAAGCCGGGGTTAATATCCTCAATCAATGTAACCAAATGATGCCGAATCTTGTTGCGGGTATATTTATCAGAGGCATTGGAGGAATCCTCACGGTAGGTCAGGTTGTTTTCCTTTTGGAATACCTCGATCTCATCGCGGCTCACATTTAGCAAGGGACGGATAAGGATGCCCGACTTAGGCAGCATACCACGAAGGCCTTTGATGCCGGTGCCTTTGATAAAATTATGGAGAACGGTCTCGATGTTGTCATTCAGGTGATGGGCCGTGGCGAGATAGTGCCAGGCATTTGATTTTCTTACCGACTCCAGCCACTCGTAGCGGAGGTCACGGGCGGCCACCTGCGTGGAGACCTTATAGTCGGCAACGTATTTAGTTGTATCGAACTTTTTAGTGTGGAACTCAACCTTGTATTTATCTGCCAGTGCGCGGGCCAGTGCTTCATCTCCATCGCTCTCCTCTCCTCTCAGCTGGAAATTGCAATGGGCGATGCCAAAATCCACCCCCATCTGATGAAAGACCTCTGCCAGGACTACGGAGTCTATACCGCCGCTCAGCGCCAATAGCACACGTTTTGCGGACAGATTTATTTGCTGCTCGGTGAGGAGGGACTTGACTTTATGGATGAGAGGGGACTTCATTGTAAATTAAAGCACGCGGAGGACATGGATGTTTTGTCAAAGATAGTAAAGGATAATTGTTGTTTTCAAGTGTATAATATTCGCGTTTTGCTATACCTGATTTTAGTTCACTGAAGACCTGATTTTACCAGCTCCGATAGGAGCATACTGTTTGTAGCATAAGCAATACAGATAAATATAAGCTCCGTAGGAGCGGCCTTGATATTCCTTACCAAGTCAGAAATAACCCAAAGAAGGTTTCAAGTCTATCTGCAGGCGTGTGTGGTCCGGCATTGCAAAACTGATTGCATTTTTGTTCTTGATTTTGGATTAGGATACAGATGTGTGAATAGGTATTCAGCATATTCAGGACGTTCCTACGGAACATCACATGATAGAAATACAGTATATTACATATCAATCCGCCATATCTATCGCCTGCTGCAACTCCCTCGCCGTTTTCGCATCATTGACAGCATTAGCCTTTTCTATGCCTTTAGTATATAGGGCAATGGCAGCAGTATTATTACCCGTTTCTTCTTCCAGTTTACCATATTGATAGTACGTCACCACATAGTCAGGATACTCGGCGACCAATCGTTCGAAATAACGGCGACTTTCGGTCATATTGCCTTTAGATACATACTCCATGGCGAGGGCATATTTGAGGAATGGGTCGGTGGGCTTAGCCCGCTCCATCTCTAGTAATGTAGCCAATCTATCCATGTGGTTTTTACCTAACTTTGTTTGATAAAGATTTTTACCAAACAATCGTTTGGTATTGTAAACTTAATCGATACTTTTGACCCGCAATTTAAAAATTTACAGCAATGAAAATCTTAGTACCGATCAGCAAAGTGCCGGACACGACATCCAAGATCGCCTTTACTGACAATAATACGAAGTTCGCTACGGACAACGTGCAATTTATCATGAACCCTACAGATGAGTGGTATGCACTCACGCGCGCTATAGAGCTGAAAGAAAAGCTCGGCGGTGAAGTAGTAGCTATCAACGTAGGTCTCGCAGAAAATGAGCAGATCATCCGCAAGGCCCTGGCTATCGGCGCTGATACTGCTGTGCGTGTAGATATCGACCCTACTGATGCCTACCAGGTAGCAGTGGAGATCGCAGCTCACGCTAAGACAGGCGGATACGACCTGATCATCACAGGCAAGGAAACAATAGACTACAATAGCTTCGAAGTAGGTGGTATGATAGCTGAGGTGCTCGAGTGGAATGCCGTAGCCCTCGTATCAAAACTGGAAGTAGAAGGCAATAAAGCAACTGCTACCCGCGATATCGAAGGTGGTACTGAGACCGTAGAGATCACCCTCCCTGCTGTCATCTGTGCTACCAAGGACCTCGCTGCTGCACGCATCCCTAATATGAAAGGCATCATGTCTGCACGCACCAAGCCACTGGCTGTAGTGGCGGCGACATCATCTGACAAGCTGACCACAATAGCGAGCTTCACGCTCCCTGACAAGGCCAAGCAGATCAAAATGATCAGCCCGGACAACGTGGGTGAACTGGTGAAATTACTTCACGAAGAAGCGAAAGTGATCTAAATCAGATACTGGATGCCAGATGCTGGTAGCTGGGAATACAAATTCCAAACTACCGAAATCCGAAATCCACAATCCGAAATAGAGGCAATCAAAAATCATAAAACAACAATCATAAATAAAGCATATGTCTGTATTATCAATCATAGAAGTATCGGAAGGAAAAATAAAGAAGACCTCGTATGAAGCGGCGTACTATGGCTCTAAGGTGGCTGAGACGCTGGGCACAGACGCTGTGGGTGTGGTACTCGGTACTGCATCGGCAGAAGAACTGGCTAACTTGGGCAACTACGGCCTGAAGAAAGTGCTACATGCTAACGATGCGAAGTTTGACGCTTTTGACTCGAAGGCTTTCACCAAGGCAGTGGCTGATGCGGCTAAGGCAGCGGGAGCTACTGTGGTGGTATCATCATTCAGCCAGAACGGCAAGCTGCTCGCTCCGCGTGTAGCTGTGAGGCTCAAGGCGGGATATGTACCGGGCGCGAGCGAACTGCCGACATTCAACGGCAATGCGATGAACGCGACCAAGAATGTATACTCGGGCAAAGCTAAAGCAAGCTACCAGGCATCTACAGATATCAAAGTGATCGCGGTAAGCCCTAACTCCCTTTCTCCTGTCAAGGTGAGCGGAACAGCAGCTATCGAGGCTTTCACTCCATCATCTGTGTCTGATGCAGACTTTGGTACTACCATAAAATCTGTAGACAAGGCTGTGGGCGAGGTATCGCTGCCGGAAGCTGACCTCGTAGTATCTGCAGGCCGCGGTATGAAGGGCCCTGAGAACTGGGGCATGATCGAATCGCTGGCACATGAGCTGGGCGCTGCTACAGCATGCTCACGTCCTGTGTCTGACGTAGACTGGAGGCCACACCATGAGCACGTAGGACAGACAGGCATCACTATCAAGCCAAATCTCTACATCGCTATCGGTATCTCCGGAGCTATACAGCACCTCGCTGGTGTCAACCAATCCAAGGTGATCGTAGTGATCAACAGCGATCCTGAGGCACCTTTCTTCAAGGCTGCTGACTATGGTATCGTAGGTGACGCATTCCAGATCGTGCCTAAGCTGATCGAGGAGGTGAAGAAGTTTAAGGCTACAGCGCACTAAATACTGTTGCCGGTTGCCAGTTGTTGGTTGCCGGGAATACAAAATACTGGCCCATTTCGTTTTGATACGAGATGGGCTTTTTCTTTGGTGAAACACCAATAGAAAGCCAAACAGGATGATATTGCGTAAGTATGATGAAGGATGGTCGTCTATTCCTATATCAACCAAAACAAAATCAATATGAATTATCCGAAGATCTTTGTCCCTATTGCAATGGCTGTGCTGATCATGAGTTGTGCTTTTTCGCAAAGCGGAAATAACGGCGCTGATTATGACCACTCTAAAAACCCCTACTACTCACATACAGATAATAAGCCGCTGACCGTGACTGATGCGCAGTGGAAGAAGATATTGCCGCCTGGTGTGTATCACATAGCGCGCGAGCAAGGCACGGAACGGGCCTTCACAGGCAAATACTGGGACAATCACGACAAGGGTACATATTACTGTGCGATCTGCGGGCATCCGCTGTATAGTTCTGCAGCGAAGTTTGAGAGCGGGACGGGATGGCCAAGCTTCTTTCAGCCATTGACACCCGGCAGCGTGCTGGTGCATAAAGATGATGATGGTATGAGAGACGAGGTTCAGTGCCCCAGATGCCATTCCCACTTAGGCCATGTATTTGACGATGGACCTAAGCCTACCGGTTTGCGCTACTGTATGGATGGGGATGTGCTGGATTTTGAGAAGGGGAAATGATGGCATCCATCTCATTCCCATAGCCCACGGTTTTAAACCGTGGGCTATGGGAATGGAGAAAACCAATGGAAAATCAACATAATAATAAAGGGACCAACTGGTCCCCTTATTATTACTTTTTCTTGTTGTTGCTTCCAGCGTTCTTCTGCGCTTCTGCTTGTTTCTGGATGTCTTCCAGCTTTTTCATCAGGCCTGATTTCTTGGCAGGATTCTTTTTGTTCTCCTCGATCTTGGCGTGGAGGGCTTTTTCATCTATGAAGAACTTCTGTATAGCCCACTGCTGTGCAATGGTCAATACGTTCTGGAGGAGATAGTAGTATGTGAGGGCGGCCGGGAATCCGTTGAACATAAACATCAGCATCACTGGCATAATGTATGGCATGTACTTCATACCTGGCTGCTGATTGCTCATACCGCTCTGTGCCTGATTGTACACGGCAGACAATATAGACGTGATGGTCATCAGTACGGTGAAAAGGCTCAGGTGGGTCTGTCCCAATATCGGCGTAGCCCATGTCATAATCGAGTCATAGCTGGAGAGGTCCGTAGCCCAGAGGAATGGCTGCTGGCGAAGCTCGATAGAGTTGGGAAAAAAGTAATACATGGACATCAGGATCGGCATCTGGAGCACCATAGGCAGGCAGCCGCCAAATGGACTCACTCCCGCCTTCTGATAGATCTTCATCTGCTCCTGAGATATTTTGGTCTGATCGTCTCCGTATTTCTCTTTCAGCGCATCGATCTCCGGCTTGAGCACTTTCATAAATGCACCTGACTTGATGGCTTTCCACGTGAGTGGGGTGAGCACGAGCTTGAGGAGGATAGTGAGCAGGAGGATGATGATGCCGTAGTTGAGATGGATCTTGTCGAGTACATTAAACGTAGGGATGATGGCCCATTTGGTCACATATTTGATCCAGTTGAAAGCGAAATTATCCGGAGAGAGTTTGATGATCCCTTCGAACTGATCCCCTGATTTTTTCAGGGTGCTATAGTGGTTTGGCCCGAAGTAGAAACTCATCGGGTAAGAAACCGATGCTGCAGGATGGTAAGGCAGGCTGAGGTTAGCTATATATTTCTTGACGTAGCTTTTGTCATCTTTATTGAAGTCAGCATTGACAGCACCACCGAAAAGGCCTTTGCCAAAGATAGTCGCGTTGAAGAACTGCTGCTTGAATGAGATCCAGTCAGCTTTGCCTACGAATGCTTCTTTCTGCTCAGTCTTGTCCTCGTCGAGGTGGGCAGGATCATTATCTGCATAGCGATAATATAATGCAGAATACCTCCTCTCTGTCTCTACAGAGCGCTCGACATTGAGCAGGGTGCTCTTCCAGGTGATCTGTATGTCGCTGCTATTGGGCATGAGTTTGTCGAGGCCCACTACATTGACCTCATATCCTACTTTATAGTCATTGCCATGAAGGGTGTATTTCTGCTCGAAGTATTGTCCGTCTCCGGCATTGAGGCGGAATGTGATAGTCTTCTGCTCAGAGTCTTTGACAGCAAATGACTCACCTATCGGCTGGAAATAAAGGTCTTTGGTATCGACGATCTTACTATCCGCTATGGGAAACTGGTAGCTGAAGTTCTGGCTTTTGTCCGTGAAAAGCATCAGGGGCTTTTGATCCCATGTCTTGTACTTCTTGAGTTCTACGCTCTTGATAGCGCCGCCGCGGCTGGAGATCGTGACCTTTTGAAATTCATTCTCTATGATGTAATCCCTTTCTTCGCCGTTGACCGCCGCTGCAAATGGGCCTACCTGGCTTTTGGCAGTATTGGTATCTACCGGGAGATCCGAGGGCTTGGGATTGGCAGGGCCTGCCTCCGGAGCGTGCTCGGGAGTGTGGGCAGCGCTGTCTCCCAGTGCGACCTGAGATGTTTCTGTTTTTGCCTTTGGTTTGTTTTTATCACCTTGACCTCCGAAATAAAGTAACCCGAAAACCAATAGTCCGAGCAGTAAAGTCCCAATGAGTGTGTTCTTATTATCCATGCGAAATGTAATACCTCCAAAAATGGAGGCGCAAACCTAGGATTTTTATTTTAAATACGGTCCGGGAGAGTGCCTTTTATATTATGTTGGGGTTTGGGAGGGTTATTTAGTCTAGGTTGCGATTTTATGCTGGTTTGCCCGTCTATCCATATGAGAGCGTGCCAAAGTGGAGATTTAACGATGGCCATAGGCGAATCACTTGAATCTTCCGATGAATATGACAAAAAAGGAGGCTTATCACGTACTTTAAATATGGACGTTCGTTGAATTTCTTCAAACATTCACTGGCATTTATGCGTACTATAGATTAATATCACAACCGCACTACAATGATACTACATATACTATCCGACGTTTTGATCTTTGTCAGCTCCACGGTGAAATTCGCCCTGCTGACATTTACTGTCATCACTGGCAATCTGGGTATATCCGGAACCGTAGCCAATGTACTCGGAGGATTGACCGGTATTATAGTATTCACCTATATGGGTACATATATGCGAACGTGGGTAATCAAGACCTTTCCGGACCGTTTTGACAGGAAATTTACCAAAGGTACACGCTTCCTCGTCAAGGTAAGAAAACATTCGGGCCTGTTTGGCGTAGCCTTCATGACTCCGATATTCCTCTCTATACCTGTAGGCGTGATGCTGGCACTGAGCCTGACCTCTCACAAAAGAAAGATCGTAACCAGCATGATCGTATCGTGTATGTTCTGGTCAGCGGTCATGTTCGTACCATACTATGCCTTCAGCATCAACGTCATCGGCTGGGTGAAGCATATGTTTTAAATCTGGTGGCAGTTGTTAGTTGACTGTTGGCTGGGAATACAATACTCATTAATTTTTAAAGGGAACTTCTCCGACGAGATATCTTCCGTCGAGGTCATTCCATTCGCATAGCGGTGATAACGCCTCTGCTGCGGTGCAGCCTATCTCTGACTCAGACATACAGCCGATGAGAAGCTTTAGGGTTTTAGCCTTTGCCAGTCTGATGATACGGTATGCTTCTATCAATCCACCACATTTTTGCAGTTTGATATTGATGCCTGAATAGGCCATGTCAATGCGTTCTACATCGCGGTAATTCTGACAAGCTTCGTCTGCTATGATGGGGATGCCGATCGTTTTTTTGAGCTGCATTGTGTTTATGACATCATCGCGGTGAAAAGGTTGCTCGATCAGCAGGCAACCGAGAGATACCAACTCATTTGCCAATACTATACTATCATTGATATCTGTCCAGGACTGGTTAGCGTCTACTGCAAATGGCGCATCACTCAGGCAACGAAAATCCTCCAGCATCCGTTTATCATCTGTACCGTTGAATTTAAGCTTGAAGGTGCTAAAGCCGTGTTCTTTGCCGAAGGCGATACGCTCTGCCATTTCCACTTTGTCACAGACTGATATTGTGTAAGTGCGGATCGCGGTGTCGGGTTTGTCGATGCCTAAGAGGCTGCCAATTGTGGTGCCTTTAATCTTCGCTTCCAGTGTCCATAGTGCCATGTCTAATGCTGCCATAGCGGGTGCTTCCATCGTGGATGGCATAATGCCAAGTGCTGGCAGGAGCTCGTTTGTTTGATATGGAAAGGAAACTCGAGACAGGTCAAATTTGGATAAGTTAGCAATAGTCGATTCCTGCGTATATGGCAGATATGGTGGCAAAGTAGATACGCCGAATGTGCGGATGCCATCGAGCTCAAGCTCGACGAAGACCGCGTCGGTATGTGTGCGGACACCATGGGCAATGCGAAAAGGGAAGACGAACTCGAGTCGATATGGGTGGAGGGTGATATTCACGATGGCAAATTAATACAAGTATCACAGATTAGATTTGACAACTTTTAAAAAGTTGTCAAATCTGTAGCCAAGACCGAGGGAAACAAATCCCCAATTTTAGGCCTGTAATACCAAAAAAATGATACTTTTGGTCAGTTTTGAAAAATCGTGAATGAATTCATTTCAGCAAACCATTAAACAGACCTTCACCGTGAGTGGCGTCGGCCTCCATACGGGACAGGTAGTGACCCTGACCTTCCATCCGGCAGCAGCCAATCATGGCGTCAAATTTCAACGTGTAGACCTGCCTGAGAAACCGATCATACCGGCCGATTGCGACCTGGTGACATCTGTGGACCGTGGTACGACACTGGAGAAAAACGGTGTCAAGATAGCCACCGTAGAGCACCTGATGGCTGCACTCGTAGGACTGCAAGTAGATAACGTGCTGATAGAAATGGATGGAACCGAGATCCCTATACTAGATGGCAGCTCGGAGCCATTCATCGACGCATTGGAGAAAGGTGGTGTACAGGAGCAGTCGGAACACAGGGATGTGTTTGAACTGCGGACGACGCTCAACTTTATCGATAAAGAAAATGGCGTGGAGATACTCGCTATGCCGAGCGACCACTATCGCGTGACCACGATGGTCGACTACAAGTCCGAAGTACTCGGCCAGCAGCACGCTACGCTGAACCGGGTGGCGGAGTTTAAAAAAGAGATCGCATCGGCCCGTACATTCTGCTTCCTGCATGAGTTGGAGGTGCTGTACGACGCAGGCCTGATCAAAGGCGGCGATGTCAATAACGCGATTGTCATCGTAGACAAACCTGTCAGCGACCAGCAGAAAGCGAAACTGCAATTGCTGTTCAATAAGCCGGACATCACAGTGGTGGAAGAAGGCATCCTCAATAATGTGAAGTTGCGTCATCCCAATGAGCCGGCGCGTCATAAGCTGCTCGACGTAGTAGGCGACCTCGGCCTCGTAGGGACTCCGGTCAATGCGAACATCATCGCTACAAGGCCGGGGCATAAGTCTAATATAGAATTTGCAAAGAAACTAAAGGCCTTCATCAGGAAGACCCGTCAGCATGACAACTCACCTGAGTACGATCCGAGTAAGCCGCCGGTGTATGACTCAGAAGGGATCAAGAAGCTACTCCCCCACCGTTATCCGTTTCTGCTGATCGATAAGATCATCTATGTAGATAAGAAGATGGTGGTCGGTGTGAAGAATGTGACGATCAATGAAGAGTTCTTCAACGGGCACTTCCCCGGCAATCCGGTGATGCCGGGTGTGCTTCAGATCGAAGCTATGGCACAGACAGGCGGTATACTGGTTCTGCAGGAGATGCCCAATCCGGAAGACTTTGATACCTACTTCCTCAAGATAGACAAGGCCAAATTCAAGCACAAGGTAGTGCCGGGTGATACGATCATCTTTAAGCTGGAGCTCCTCTCCCCTGTTCGTCGCGGGCTGGTGGAGATGAAAGGTAGCGCATACGTGGGCAATAAGCTCGTGGCTGAGGCCGAACTGATGGCCCAAATCGTGGATCGCAAAAAGCTGGCGGCAAAACTTGAACATTAATCTGAAATAAAATCACTCAGGTGGCGTTTACATCCGAAATCCACCATCCGAAATCCGAAATAGCATGAATCAACCCTTCTCCTATATACACCCGAGTGCCAAACTGGCGGAGAGCGTCATCGTAGAGCCCTTTGTGAGTATCAGCAAGGATGTGGAGATCGGCGAAGGGACCTGGATCGGGCCGCACGTGACCATACTGGAGGGTGCGCGGATCGGGAAGAACTGTAAGATATTCCCCGGAGCGGTCATCTCTGCGGTGCCTCAGGACCTGAAATACAAAGGCGAAAAATCAGTCGTAGAGATCGGTGACAACGTGGTGATACGCGAGTACGTGACGGTCAATAAAGGTACCGAGTACTCCATGACCACTAAGATCGGCAACAACTCTATGCTCATGGCATACGTGCACGTAGCGCATGACTGCATCATCGGTGATAACTGTATCCTCGCTAACAATACCAACCTCGCAGGACATATCGTGATAGAAGACTTCGCCATATTGGGCGGGGCCTGCAATATCCAGCAGTTCGTCAAGATAGGACGCCATGCGATCCTGTCTGGTGGTAGCCTGGTCAATAAAGACATACCGCCATTCGTGCGTGCGGCGAGGCATCCATCGTCGTATGCGGGCGTCAACTCTATAGGTCTCCGCCGCAGGGGCTTCACTACGGAACAGATCAATCATATCCTCGATATATACCGTATCATCTACGTGCGCGGGCTGAACGTATCCAACGCGCTGAAGCTCGTGGAGACAGAGATCGGCGACAGCCCGGAGAAAGATGAGATCGTGACCTTCATCCGCGAGTCGGTGCGGGGCATCATGAAAGGCTTCAACAGCAAGTATGAAGATTGACCTCGACAAAGTATCAAAGAAATACGGCAGCCAATGGATATTCAGAGGCGTCTCGGCGAGCTTTGAGTCAGGAGGTATCTATGCGATCACAGGGGCCAATGGTTCGGGCAAAAGCACCCTGCTCAAAATAGTATCAGGCATCATCACGCCCAATGAGGGTAAGGTCACGTACGCTGCAAACAGCGCTGCTATTCCTGTCGAAGACATTTACAAATATCTTAGTTATAGCGCTCCCTATCTCGACCTCCCGGAGGAACTGACCATCGCAGAGATGATCGCTTTCCATGCGGGTATGAAGAGCCTGCACGGCATCACTGCTACTGAACTCCTCAAAGTAATAGACATCCCTGCAGGTAAAGAGATACGCGACTGCTCGTCCGGCATGAAGCAGCGCGTCAAGTTCGCGCTGGCCTACTATACGCAGAGTGATATACTCCTGCTCGATGAGCCTACGGCCAACATGGATCATCACTGGCGGGATTGGACGTTATCACTCGTAAGGGCTGATGCTCAAAAGCGCATTATTATCATCTGCTCTAATGAGGAATATGAGTATGATTTTGCGCAAGTCCTTGTGTCTTTGTAATTATCTTCTTTTAATATCTTTATCGAAGATCAAACAACTAGCTATGAAAAACGGTTTATTATTCCTTTTTATATCTCTTGCTTTTACAACTTTTGGTCAAAAGCACAAATCAAAAATCAGCACTTCAGATTTTGATATTCAGGCTTTCAACAGTAAAGTGGAAGTAGCTGAATGGCTGGAGAAATATGATTATGTAGCATGGCATACCTCAGATAGTGTTTCCGCCTCAACAGAAGAAGAAAAGGCACGTCTGGGAAGGGAGTGGTTTTGCTATCAAGATGATCAGAATACCTGGCACGCTGTTTACGGGAAATTTGACGGGACTGATTTTGATCTTGTTTTCCATTATCATTTAGACGACAAATATCATATTCATCGCGTATATGACAAAGTAGATACTTCCTTGCTGAATGGTTATTCACGCGCATTAAATACTGCTAACAACATTCTTAAACCGCTTCGTGATACTGTCAAGGTACACATGAACCAATTCATAAGAAAAAATTCAGACAATACATTTGCAGTTTGGATATTCCCCTCGTTTCAACCAAATTCTACAGCCGTATATGGAGGTGAATTCATCTACACCATAGATGGATCAGGCAGTAAGTTATTGAAGGATGACAGTTATTTCCAGGGTAACTTCCGAGGTTTTAAGGTAGGTGAGCCAAGAGATATCTGGCTGAACTACCGGGAACTGGATAAACCATCGCTTGGCGGTATATTCTTCGTGATCTATTACCAGAAATATTTCACCAAAATATACCTGGACAATAAAGACTTCGCTACGACTTTAATAAAGGATGATAACGGCAAGTTTTCCTGGATGCATGCTCAGAAAGACATCAAAAAGAAGTAAAGACTTATAGGCTTATCTGCCGGACAATCTCCCACAGCACCACCCCCACCGACACCGATATATTCAGCGAGTGCTTGGTGCCGAACTGGGGGATCTCGATGACAATATCCGATGCGCTGACGATGGACTGGTCGACGCCGTCGACCTCGTTGCCGAAGATGAGAGCTAGTTTGTCGGTGCCGTTGTAGTTCAGGTCGTTTAGCATGGTGGCGTTTTCTGCTTGTTCGATGGCCGCGATCTTGTATCCCCTCTCTTTGAGTGCAGCGACGGCCTCTGCAGTGGTCTCGAAGTACTGCCAGGCGACGGTCTCTGTGGCGCCGAGGGCTGACTTGTGGATGTCGCGGTGTGGTGGTGTGCCGGTGATACCGCAGAGGTAGATGGCCTCTATAAGAAAGGCATCTGCTGTGCGGAATACGGAGCCGACATTGAGATGCGAGCGGACATTATCCAGTATGATGATGACGGGTGTTTTGGTACGGACCTGAAACTCCTCAGGTGTGAGGCGGGGGAGTTCGGAATTTTGGAGTTTGCGCATGAATTAGACGGGAGATATGAGATAAATACAACTAACCGCAAAGAACGCAAAGGATGGAGAGAATACAAAGTGTACAATATAAAAATCACCATTTATGGGTATTGATTCAGATAAATACTTTTTGTTAGTTCGTATACTAAATAATACTTATGGAGAAGCTTAATGAGTATTTTACAGAGAGAAATGTTCTGACAATATTTTTTCCTGGATTTATCGCTATTTACCCTTTGATTTTAGCATTTATCAATCACATATCCTCACTAAAAATACCAGAGGGTCTTCCTAAAGGAGAAGCCTTCCTCTCTACGATTAGCGTAGTTATATTTCTAATTATTTTCGTGATTGTGTATGGAGTCGGATATTTTATAAAGAGAATTGCGATAAGAATCCTAGAGACAAAATGGGATCATTATATAATTAAAAATTACGTGGCAATAAACCAAGACTTGGTAGAGCTAAACAACTTACCTTTTGGCCAAAATTGGTATCAGTATTTATCAAAAAAATTCGGAACAGGTAATACTCCAATTATGATTAGCTTTTATAGCAATCTTCTAAATAGCTATCACTTTGAGCTTTCATGTATACTATCAATTTGTCTTCAGTGTATTCTAATGTGGATACTTGATGGTGATCATAAATATTATCATCTTTTCAACCTCTACAACAAAATAATAATAACCGCGATAAGTATTGGCATGGTTATTTGGTTGATTATCCAATCAAAAGGAACATCAATAGAGCTTTTCAACTTAAGAAGTAAAATAGCCTTATTGGATGATACTCCCGATGTTGCGTAGTCGCTTTTTTACTTTCTCATTATGTTTTCTTCTGATTTGCTATTAATCATTGTTTCATATGACCTGAGTCATAAAAAAGCGATTGGGTTAAGGTGTATTTTGCCGGCATGAAACTACTCTTACTATACGGCAGTACGGATGGGCAAACTGATAAGATAGCGCGGCACATCAAATCGGAAGCTGAGAAGAGCGGTGTAGAAGTAAGCATATACAATGCTGCCGACAATCCTCCTGCGCCGAAGGGATTTGATGGGGTTATTATTGGGTCGTCTATACGGGACCGGGCATTTCAGGCGAGGGTGGTGGCATACGTGCGTACTTATGTAAGCGAGCTTAATACCATTCCGTCCATCTTTTTTACGGTAAGCAGCGCGGCGATAGGCCTCCGAGAGCAAGGGCCAAAATCCTGGCGGCGCAAGGGGCTGACGGTGCTGGTAGATACCTTCCTGAAAGAGAGCGGCTGGAAGCCGCTATTGGTAGAACATATAGCCGGGGCGATCAAATTCACGAAATACTCATGGCAAACCAAGGCGGGCTTCTGGCTGATGGCCCTGTTCAGCGGATGGGACAGGGATACGAGCATCGACCATGAATACACGGATTGGGAAGCTGTAGATGCCTTCGTTAAGGTCGCCTACCAGCAGATAAAGACTCGTAATGAACAGATATCGTCAGCCAGGACCTTCCGCGTCCCCTCAGACCTGCGCATGCATAGTTGTTATTTCTCCTGTTGATACTCACTTTTTTACTTTCCCCTATTATGTTTTAAGTTCGGCGGTGATTTACCCCCACGCACTTTTGTATTAAAGCCCCCTTTAGGGGGTTTGGGGGTATTTGTCTAATGTCTAACGTCCATATCTAATGTCTGTTCAAAAGACCTTTATCAAGAATGATGGCTCGGAGGTGGAGACACCGATGATGAAGCAGTACAATACCTTCAAGGCTAAATACCCTGATGCGATATTGCTGTTCCGGGTGGGGGATTTTTATGAGACATTCTCTAAGGATGCGGTGACGACTGCAGCGGTGCTGGGTATCACGCTGACCAAGCGCTCTAACGGCAAGGCTACAGAGGTGGAACTCGCAGGCTTCCCGCATCACTCGCTGGATACCTATCTGCCGAAGCTGGTTCGCGCGGGATACAAGGTGGCGGTCTGCGACCAGCTCGAAGACCCTAAACTCGCCAAGGGCATCGTGAAGCGCGGTGTGACCGAGATGGTGACGCCGGGCGTGGTGACGGGCGATAATATCCTGGATACAAAAGCGAATAACTTCCTCGCGTCGGTGTACTTTGACAAGGACCTGTATGGGGCGGCGTTTGTAGATATTTCTACGGGGGAGTTCCTGATCGCAGAGGGCAATTTCTCCTACATCGATAAGATCATACAGAGCCTCGCGCCGTCGGAGATCCTGTATCCGCGGGCGCAGCAGAAGGCGTACATCGAGCGCTTTGGCTCCAAGATACCGGCCAACCGGATGGAGGACTGGGTCTATAGCCGCGAGCATGCCTATGACACCCTGCTGAAGTTGTTTGAAACGAACTCGCTGAAGGGCTTTGGTATAGAGCATGAGGAGCCGTCGATCATCGCCGCAGGTGCCGCGATACAATACCTGAAAGATACAGAGCACCACAACCTCGCGCATATCGCACGAATCACGCGTATCAGCGAGACGAGCTATGTATGGCTGGACCGTTTCACGATACGCAACCTGGAGCTGGTCAGCAGCCCGCATCAGGGTGGCCGCACGCTGCTCGATATCCTCGACCGCACCGTGTCGCCGATGGGCGCGCGTATGCTGAAGCGCTGGATAGTGATGCCGCTGGTGGATATCAAGGCTATACAGGAGCGACTGGATGCCGTGGAGTATTATGTGAAAGGCGCAGCACAGGCAGATGAACTCAAGAAGAGCCTACGCTCTATGGGGGATATGGAGCGGCTGATCTCTAAAGTCTCCCTCGAGAAAGCCAACCCGCGTGAAATATCGCAGCTCAAACGCGGACTGCTGGCACTCGAGCCTATCAAAGAAGCGCTCAGTAAGTCGGGACACGACAGCCTCGCGAAACTCTCTGACCGGATCACGCTCCTCCCCCATCTGACCTCACGTATCGCTTATGTACTGCGCGACGATGCGGGCCCGATGATCAATAAGGGGAACTTCATCAACGATGGCGTAGACAAAGAGCTCGACGAACTGCGCGAGATCAAGAACAATGGCAAGCAATATATAGTCGGTATACAAGAAGCGGAAGTGCTCCGTACTGGCATCACTTCGCTGAAGATCGGTTTCAATAATGTGTTCGGCTACTATCTCGAGGTGACGAATACGCATAAGAACAAAGTGCCTACGGAGTGGATACGCAAGCAGACGCTCGCGAACTGTGAGCGCTATATCACCGAGGAGCTGAAAGAGTATGAGCACAAGGTGCTTGGTGCCGAGGAAAAAATACAAGTATTGGAGGAGCGGCTATTTGCCGAGCTGGTGAAGTATGTGAAGGAATTTACGCTGGTGATACAGCAGAACGCGCAGGCCGCGGCATACCTGGACTGCCTGCTCTCTCTCGCGGAGGTCGCTGGCACCAATGGCTACACGAAGCCCGATGTCAACGACAGTCACATCATTCATATACAAGCAGGTCGCCATCCGGTGATAGAGCGACAGCTTGACGTGAGCGACAAGTATGTGCCGAACGATGTCTATCTCGACGACACACAGCAGCAGATACTGATGATCACCGGACCCAATATGTCCGGTAAGTCGGCGCTGCTCCGCCAGACGGCACTCATCGTGCTGATGTCGCAGATGGGCAGCTATATACCGGCGACGTCTGGGAGCATCGGTTTTGTCGATAAGATCTTTACCCGTGTAGGTGCGAGTGACAACCTGAGTGCTGGTGAGTCGACCTTTATGGTGGAAATGAATGAGACCGCGGGGATCATGAATAACCTGAGCGCACGCTGCCTGATCCTGCTCGATGAGATCGGGCGCGGTACCTCGACCTACGACGGTATCTCTATCGCCTGGTCGCTGGCGGAGTTCCTGCATAACTATCCGCGCGCGCATCCGAGGACGCTCTTCGCTACGCACTATCATGAGCTGAATGAACTCGCCGATAAATACGAGCGCATCAAGAACTACCACGTATCGACTAAGGAGGTGGGCAATAAGGTCATCTTCCTTCGCAAGCTGGTGCCGGGCGGGTCTGAGCATAGCTTCGGCATCCACGTCGCGCGCATGGCTGGCATGCCACGACTGATCGTGGACCGGGCCAATGAGATACTACTCGAGCTCGAAAGCAAGCGCGTACAGACCGATATCAAAGATACTGTGAAAGGCATGCGCACCCAAGCCATGCAGATGAGCATCTTTGACATGAGCGACCCGAAACTCAAGGAGGTCGCTGCTGCTATTGAGAAGCTGGAGATCAACGCCCTCACTCCTATCGAGGCGCTGATGAAACTGGCGGAACTAAAGAAGATGCTGGAGTAGGTTTGGGCAAGGACGCCTGAACCGATAAATTTTCAACTTAAAGTATTTCCAATAAAGCTTTATACTTGCGCCATTCTTTATCTAATCTTACAACTATGAGAACTATTTACTTCCTTTTTCTTGCTTTTATTTGCACCAATACATACGGACAATCTGCTACGGTCTATCCTAACAGCGGAGCCCGGGGCCAATCTATGAGCTGCACCGTGACGCTGAGCGGTATGACTGCAGATGTCACACACTCGTATGATGTGATGCTCAAAGATGCACCGACAAATGGCATGCAAAACACGATATATGCTACAGCCTCGGTGGCATCTAATATAATGACCATCCACTTCTCAATATCGAGCATTGAATTAATGGGATCGTATGATGTAATCATAAGAGATTTCAGTGCGGGTACGACCGCCACCGGGTATTCAGCTTTCCGAGTGGTCAGTCCAAGCGGGCTGAACAATATTGCATTGAATGAACTTCATGCTTATCCTAATCCTGCAAAAGAACGCCTATACATCGAAGCGGGCGTGCAGCCGAAAATGAAGGAGATAATCCTGACCACTCTGGATGGAGCAGTGGTCCTAAATGAATCATCTGCTGATATAGCCAAAGTGCTGGATATACATGGAATCACTGCAGGTGTATACATCCTGACTGCCATCGATCAGGATGGGACAAAGAGCAGCAAAAAAATCGTGGTAGAATAATCAGGTTCGATAAAGGTGCGGAGCTATCCGGCTTATTTTTTGCTATGTTTGCGCGATGGCCGGATGAGGCCATCGCGGATATTTGAGTTTACTAACTATGATATGGCAGAAGATATGGAGCCGCAAACAGATATAGAAGTAGCAATACATCCCTCGGATATAGCCAATGAGATCGCCGGGTTGCATGATAAAGATAAGGCGGTGGCCTTCCTCAAACTGCCCGCTGAAAGCAAGTCAGTAGTTTTCTCGTACCTGTCGCGCCCGGACCAGGATCACATCCTGAAGGAACTCGGCACGAAGGAGATATCAGATGTACTCAATGCCATGACCCCGGATGACCGGACGAAGATGCTGGAGCACTTCCCCGATCACCTGATCAAGAAGATGATCCTGCTGCTCTCTGATGAGGAGCGCAATGTGGCCGTCACGCTGCTGGGCTACCCGCCGCAGAGTGTAGGGCGTATCATGACACCGCACTATATACAGGCGCGGAAAGAGCAGTCCGTGGCTGAAGTACTCAGGCACATCAAGACCCATGGCAAGAAAGCAGAAACCCTCAACACGATCTACGTAATAGATGAAGAGAAAAAACTCATAGACGATATACAGATAGGAGTCTTCCTCATGGCGGATGAGCAGACTAAGGTCGAGGAACTGATGGACTGGAACTTCGTATGCCTGCAAAGCGCGATGGATAAGGACGAAGCAGTAGCTGTCTTTGAGAAGTATGACCGCAATGCGCTGCCCGTCGTAACAGAAAAAGGCATATTGGTGGGTATCGTGACCATAGATGATATAGTAGATGTGATCGAGCGAAGGTCGACCAAGAACATACAGAAATTCGGGGGTCTCGAAGCGCTGGACTATCCGTATATCAATACACCCTTCTTTTCGCTTATTTATAAACGCGCGGGCTGGCTGGTGGTTCTCTTTATCGGAGAGATGTTCACTGCTACAGCCATGGGCTATTTCGACGTGGAGATATCCAAGGCAGTGGTGCTGGCGCTATTCATCCCGCTGATCATATCCAGTGGAGGCAATAGCGGTTCGCAGGCAGCGACACTGATCATCCGCGCCATGTCGCTGAAAGAGCTTACCGTAAAAGACTGGTGGTATGTGATGCGCAGGGAAGTGCTGTCGGGCCTCACACTGGGTTTGATACTGGGCACTATAGGATTCATACGCATCATACTCTGGCAGAAGCTGGGATGGTATAACTATACAGAGCACTACGTCCTCGTCGCTACCACGATCTTCTGCTCGCTGATAGGGATTGTCATGTGGGGTACGCTGTCGGGCTCTATGATACCCATCGTACTCAAAAAGGCAGGTATTGATCCCGCTACCTCTTCTGCACCGCTGGTGGCTACGCTCGTGGATGTGACGGGGCTTATTATATACTTTAGTATCGCAGCGATACTGCTGAAGGGGACGCTGCTATAATAGCGATCGAGAGTCAGGATTAAATGTGCCTTACTTACAGTATTTATCCAATAGTACCTGCGCCTCCGTCCTGCCGAGTTCCAGCGCTTTGTGCAGATCATCGCAGCCACCGCCATTCTGCTTCATGCGGATATTGGTGAGTGCGCGGTCATAATAGGCATAGGAATAGGCCGGTTCGATCTTTATAGCTGCGCCAAAATCAGCCAAAGCTCCGCGCAGGTCTTTGAGCATAGCTTTGGACCTGCCGCGTGCACAGTAGTCGCTCGCACTCTCCGGATCGAAATGTATGGCCAGGGTATAATCCGCTATAGCTCCCAGATGGTCACCGAGGCTGTCTTTTGCATTGCCCCTGTTGTGATAGGCTATATGCTCAGT
Organism: Bacteroidota bacterium; assembly: GCA_025963485.1. GTDB lineage: Bacteria > Bacteroidota > Bacteroidia > Chitinophagales > LD1 > UBA1941. The sequence goes on from JAOQAO010000074.1 coordinate 31,656, forward strand.
GGAGTCCAGCGCAAGGGCAGCATTGCAATCGGCTATAGATCCGCGATAGTCACCCATACGGTGGCGGCAGTCGCTGCGATCTATATAGGCTGCGACAAATGCCGGATCGAGCGACAAGGCTGCATCAAAGTCTGCTATGGCCCGCCTATAGGCTCCTGTGCTGGTTAGCGCGCCGCCACGTTCGGCGAGCAGAGATGCAGAGGGCCCGAGAAGGTTGAGCGCCTGGTCGAAATCGCTAACAGCTGAGACATGGAGATCAAGATAGTGGTCTTTGATCCGGCCCCTGTAGGTATACACCAGGCCAGGCTGCGGATGATAGAGCAGTGCACTATCCAGATCCTGGAGCGCTGCCGTGTATCTTTTGAGGTGCATCCGGGAAATAGCCCTATTGAGCAGCGCGGGCGGATAGGTGGGATGAAACATCAGCGCGGTATCGAAATCAGTAATAGCGCCACGATAGTTCCTCATCTCATAGCGCGCCAGGCCGCGGTCTGCATAGGGCAAATAGTACAGCCGGTCGATATCGATGGCCTGGTCAAAATCTGCTATCGCACCTGTGTAGTCCTGAATGAGTAAACGACTAGCACCGCGCCCGACATACGCATTGATATTGTTGTGATCCAGAGCGATGGATTTAGTGTAGTTCTTTATCGCGGCATCATAGAGGCCTTTCCTGGTGTTCTCCTTGCCTATGTTGTAAAAGTCTTCTGCGGTCTGTGCGTGACTGGCAATAGACAATAGGATCAATATTAAAAGCACAAATATTCTCATGCGCTAAAAGTATAAAAAGGGTTTAAGCCAAGGCAGATCAATCGGTAACGGATATTCGGAACTTTGAGCCTGGGATTCTTTGCATCCTATTTTGCAGCCCACGGATTTAAAGCATAGACTATAGGCCATCATGGGGAAATTATGTTTTCACCTTTTATCCAACAGTATGTAAATGAGTGCTTTGGAAGCGACGCTACAATACGGAACCATATTTGCTAAGGGATATCTTAAAACGCCTTATGCCATTGAAAGATATAAACCCGAGACACTGGATGATGTTGTATTGGCATGTATTTACCAATAGTTTTAAGCTTTTCAAAAATCATGATACACTGACACTTGGCGCAGCCCTATCCTACTATACCGGATTCTCCCTGGTACCCATACTCATCATCGTGGTGTCGGTGACGGGATCTATCTTCGGCCCGGAGGCGGTACAAGGCGAGATCAAAAGGCAGCTCATGCATATTATGGCTGCCGGACCAGCGCAGCAGATGGAGGATATCATCAAGGGAGCCTATCAGCCGGGCCATAACAAAATCGCGACGATCATCGCGGTAGTACTCCTGGTGATCGGTTCCACGAGTGTCTTCATACAGCTCCGGACATCTCTCAACGCGATCTGGTGCGTAAAAGATGTGGCAAAAAAACCTATCCTAAAGTTCTTTATAGACAGGCTTTTCTCCTTTGCTATGATCGCATGCCTGATCTTCCTGCTGCTCACCTCGCTGTCGATACATGCAGGGCTCGCCGCTTTTGCCAACTACCTGAACCGGCATAATCCCAACATCTCCACCACTGTCCTGGAAATCACAGATATCATCACCACCTATTTGCTGACGAGCATACTCTTTGCGATCGTATATAAGTATATGTCCGATGCGAAGCTGAAATGGAGCAGCGTATGGCCCGGAGCATTTTTTACGGCGGTGCTTTTTGCCCTGGGCAAATTCCTGATAGGACTATACCTCAGCACCGGCTATATCGTCAACACATATGGCGCTGCGGCCTCTGTAGTGCTGATTTATACCTGGGTTTTTTACTCATCGCAGGTATTCTTTTTCGGAGCAGAGTTCACGCATGCGCTGTCGCGCGAAAAGGGCAAGCTACTGGATCCGGTACGCATAGATAAAAAATCGGACAAGGGAATAGAACCGCTAAAGGAGAAGGCCGCATGAGAGGGAGAACATAGCACCAGTAGATTCGGATGTTTAAAATAAAAAAGCCCGCCTGCGCCCATGCACAAGCGGACTTTGATAGAAGAAGTTTGAGAATTACTTCTGCAGCAACTCGTCCAGATTGCCATGAGCCATAGTGAAGCCTTCCTGAAAGCCCATTTCGATGAGTTTGTTCATATCGGCTTCTGATGCGAAGCTCATGGTGACAGTAACTTTGGTGCCAGCAGCAGATGGTTCGAATACAACATGCCAGTGCGTGCTGGGAAAGTCGGTGTTTATATTCCCCTGTTCGTCACAGAAGGCATCGGTCACATCGTAGCTTTTCCCGGGATCGATGGCCTGATAATTGAACAAAGCATACATCGGTACATTATCGGGCCCTACCATGGAGTAGAGCCAGGTACCGCCTACGCTAAAGTCCTGCGACTTGGTGACTATTTTGTATGGCTTGGGCGCCCACCACTGATCGAGGAGAGAGTATTGTGTCCATGCGGCCCATACTTTGGCGACGGGTGCGGCGAACTCCCTGACCACGATGATCTTCTTATTGGCCGCATCTTTTGATAGCTGGGTTTTGAAAATGCTTGTCATTTCTTTTTGGTTTTTATGTGATGTAATACGTTGTCGAGTTGATCGAATCTGTCCTCCCACATTTTCTGGAAGGGCTCCATCCAGTCGGTTATTTCTTTCATGGCTTTGAGATTGAAGTGGTAATAGATCTCCCTGCCTTTCTCCTCCGGCGTGAGAAGCTTGCACTCAGTGAGTATCTTGATATGATTTGACACCGCCTGACGGCTCGTGTCGAAGTGCTCAGCCACTGCATTGGGGGTCATGGCATGAAGGGCGATAAGGCCCAGTATAGCCCTGCGGGTCGGATCAGATATGGCTTGAAATACGTCTCTTCTCATTTGTTTATTTGCTTTATGCAAGTGATCGATTGCAAATATATGTGCAATTAATCGCTTGCGCAAATTTATTTGCAAAAAAAATGTGCCTGTGTGTGAGAACGCTATTTCTCTAACCCGGAATATTTCTGATAAACAGCTCTGTAGCCCATCATGCGCGCCAGCGGCGCTACCGTATTCATCAGTACCTTCTGCACACCGACTGGCATACCGGCGAGATAGGCTTTGCTATCGAGATATTTGAGTATGACGAGTTCCTGAACGAGGCCTGCTTTACCATTCTTTACTTTGCCATCTTTAGTAAGACCGATCAGCGTTTCAAAGAGATGCTCGATGTCGAGTCCAGGTGAAACGGTCTGTGTGAAAATGACAGGCTTATCGCTAAAGTTGTAGTGGTTGTGAGGAATATTTTTGGGCAGGGCCATCTTCTGGCCAGAGGTGAGGGTATGTGTCTTGCCATCGAGCTTGATCGTCAGGTCTCCGCTAAGGACCTCAAAATGTTCGTCCTGCAAAACATGGAAATGATCAGGGACCAACTCACCTTTGGTATGTAGGGTCATCTTGATAGTCGTCCTCTGTCCTACTGTGTCATTGGCAGTTTCCAGAAACTCATAGATATCTCCGGTCACAGGGTTTTCGAGTATCAGTCCTTTGTGCGCCATGGCATAGTTTTGATTAAATGTAGCTTTTATCTGATAAAAAGACAATTCTGATATCTGGCTTTTTACCGACCATTATTCGCCCTACTATGGGATACTAAATCCACTAAAATGGCAAGTAGTTTCACATAAAAAATATGCTGCAAAAAACACACAAATCAGAGATATTATGACATCCATAATACCAATGCGAAACAACATACCCATAGCCTCCGGGCAAAGGTCAAAATATCCTCAAAGACGGCAAGTGCTTGCTCTAATTCCCTTATTGAGCAAGCTATTGAGCGAAGTGCGCTGCTATTCTCGGGACCTATATATAGGCTATGACTGCATCTGTCTATGATGGCATAGCATATGCCTTATAAGAAGTAGTTAAATACAACTGTCATGAAAAAGCTTATTACATCTATTATATCCTCTCTCACTCTTTGCTCTCTGGCTTGCAGCCAGTCTATTTCTTCAAACGGCAACGCTACAGCGACCGCATCAGGTGGCTATGAATATCCCAAACCGGAAACCATCACATGGAAAGATGACAGGGTAGCCAGCAGGAGAGATTTCTATGCTGCCAAAACGGCCTTTGATCCGACAGCTGAATATGAGCCGATTTATAACCAAAGCGCATCCACGGGCCTGACGCCAAAACTCGAAAGAGGAGTCGCTAAACTGATGGATGGAAATGCGCAAGTACAAGTGGTTTATTATAATAATGCATCTGTAGGTACTATACTCAGACTTTGCAACCCTAATAACGGAAAGGTCACGTACGCTATCGTAGTGGGCAAAATACCTCCCACCGAGGGCAATAGCTACCTGCTGATGCTGAGCGAAAGAGTGGCGCGCAACCTGGGAATGAAGGACTACTCAAGTATAGAGTCGATCTGCTACACGCCGGCAACGCGCTAGATCAGTCACCCCAACTTGGCATAATATTGGCATAACCATATATATGAGTGACCGTGATGCTCAGGCATCGCGGCTCTGCGCTGTATGTCATCATCTATTTTGACAGTCAAAATATTGATTACATTGGCGATGAAAATTGAAACCCACAACAGAGACAGATGAAAGATTCGATAAAAACCTTACTGGGCATAGGCATCACTATAGGCCTGTCTGACAGGGACAAGTTCGTAAATCAGGTATCTGAGGTCATCGGCCAATACCAACAAGATCCGGAGAAGGGAGACAAATGGGCGCATACCCTCGTGGAATACCTGGAGCAAATGAGGAATAATATAAACCTCGAAAATGCCATACAGGGCGCGATCAAAAATGAATTAATGCCGGACAAAGCCCATATCGAAGAGCTCACCAAGGCGATCAAAGAGCTGACCGCCGAACTACAAAAAAAGAAAACCCCATAACCCTCACCCATGTTTGGAATCTTCCGCATACGCCTTTTATTCCTTCGTACAGGCCGTGGCCTTGACATCACGTTTACGATGCTGGGCTTCTTCCTGATCAACTGGATGAGCGGACATAAATCCCTGTACTCACTGATCCCAGCTAAATACCGTAAAAATGGCGGTGTGTTATCCATGCCTGAGCGGCTGCGGCTGGTGATAGAGAAACTGGGGCCCACCTTCGTGAAGTTTGGCCAGATACTCGCGGACAGGCCAGACATCATATCTGAGAAGCTCAGGATAGAGCTGAAGAAGCTCCAGTCGTGCGTAGAACCTATCGATCATGACCTGGCGAAAAATCTGATAGAGGAGCAACTCGGTGGCCCTTTAGAAAAGTATTTCTCCAGTTTAGACCTCTCCGGCTGCATAGGCTCGGCCTCTATCGGCCAGGTATACCGCGCCAGGCTGCTCACCGGCGAGGATGTCGTAGTCAAGATACAACGACCGGATATAGAAAATAAGATCGAACTGGACCTGCACCTGCTCAGGTACCTCACCAAACGGATCGTAGAGGAATACCCCGGCCTGACGGCTATCGACATCATAGGGTTTGTGGATGAGTTTGGCAATACGCTAAAGATGGAGATGAACTATACCAATGAGGCCTCCAATATCTCCAGGTTCAGGGAGATATTCAAAAACACTCCCTACTGTAAGATACCTAAAGTATATATCGAGATATCTACCCCCCGGATGCTGGTCATGGAGTACGTGACCGGACTGCCTGCCAACGATGTCATAGCTCTCAGAGCAGCCGGCCTCGACCCCAGGCAGGTAGCGGAGAACGGTATCAATATCATGCTGACCATGATATTCAAGAACGGTTTCTTTCACGCGGATCCCCATGCGGGCAATCTCTTCGTACAGGCGGATAACCGGATAGCGCTGATAGATTTCGGCATGGTAGGGACGCTGAAACCCGTGCAAATGCAATTCCTAGCAGGCTTCATCCTCGGGCTGGCTACGAGCAATGCGCGGATCATTACCGATTCACTCCTCACCCTATGTGACAAGAAATTCTTTGCAGAGAAGGACGATCTGGAATTTTTCATCCACGATATGCTCACTCGTCATAGTTCCTTTGATTATGAAAAGATGAACTTCTCGCAGATACTCAATGAGAGCATCAGGATCATACTGAGGTTTGAACTGAAGATACCCGGAAGCATATACCTGCTGCTCAAAGCGATCGCCACTATAGAGAAATTTGGTGCGGAACTCGACCCCGATATATCCCTGACCAATCTCATCCGCCCATACGCAGAGGATATGGTCAAACAGCGCTACTCACCATCGTCCATAGCAGGCGAGATATATGATACACTCCGCGACTATACCATGCTCATTCGCGATTTCCCCGCTGAGATGAATGAGATTCTGTATAAAATGAAACAGGGTAAATTTATCCATGAGATACATATGGGCGATGCCTCGACGCTGGGCAAATCTGCCAAAAGTATCGGCGCTACAGTGGGTATCATCATGATATTGGGATTCCTGTTTCTCGGCTCGGTGGCTATGAGCATCTGGGCGCATCCGTCATGGATGGGCAATGTGCTTTTTGGAATCACTTCGGTACTGGCATTATGGTATCTGTCCAGCCTTTTGGTTCGCACGTAGTCGCTGTTATTTCGTCGGCCCCACTTTCAGCCAGCCTGTGATACTCATTCTTGGTTTGTGTGTCATCAGTACCTCATGCTCCAGTTCGCTACTGCGAAAAAACACACTCTTGCCATCCAGCGGAGATATATTCTGAGGCAGGCTATCCTGATAGATACAGAGCTCGCCGCCATCGGCCAGCTGCCAATCAGCATTGAGGTACATGATCATCGAGTATTGCCGGCTGCCGTCATTGCAGAATTGGTCGAGATGCCTCTTATAAAAGCTGCCTTCGCCATATCGCGCATAGTGAAACTCATAGCCGGTAATACCTGTGTAGCAAGTTTCATTGAGGTATGATACGAACCGGTCCATCAGATCAAAAAAGCCATTCTCATGCGCGTCATTATGGCCCCGGTCGAGCCAGTAGATCATATCACCGCGAATGGACTTGTCATGAGATACCAAGGCTTCATTACCTGTACCAGCATGGAGGAGCAGCTTTGCTGCAAAGAGTTTGATGAGGTTTTCCCGGAGGTCCGCAGCGAGGCCTGCAGGGAGGAAATGATCCGCTATGCCTATTTTGTCTTTGACGAAACTATCTATGAGGGTGTCGAATATTTTTGAGATAAAGGTGTTTGCGCTGTACGCGGCAGACTACCGGCAGGTGTATGAAGGTAAGCATTATTTAATGCCAGGCCATCTGGCAGCACAAAGCAACTTTGTTATCTTTAATACCTAAACTCCCCCTACGTGAAAAACTTCAACCAAAAGATCATCGTCATCACAGGTGCCGGCTCAGGTATGGGCCGCTATATGGCCATCCGGCTTGCCGCAGAGGGAGCGACCGTCCTGCTCTCTGATATCAATGAGGAAGGACTGAATGAAACTAAAAGTATGATCGAAGAAGGCAAGGGCCTTTGCAAAACATACAAAGTAGATGTGGGGGACAAAGAGCAAGTGTATGCCTTTGCAGCAAGTGTGATCGCAGAGTTCAAATACATAGACGTGCTGATCAATAATGCCGGCATGTCTATCGGCGAGGCCACGCTCAATGAGATACCACTAGCCGACTTTGAGAAACTGATCAATGTAAATATGTGGGGGGTAATACACCATACCAAAGCCTTCCTCGATGTGATGCTCACCCGCCCTGAAGCGGCGATAGTAAATACCTCAAGTGTGTTTGGCCTGATGGGTATACCGAGCCAGATACCTTATTGCGTGTCTAAATTTGCTGTACGGGGATTCACCGATTCACTACGGCTGGAACTGAAAGGCACAAATGTGGCAGTCACCTGTGTACATCCGGGCGGTATTGATACTAATATAGTGAGCAACGGAATCCATTATAAAGACAAAGAGGCAACCGTAGCACAGTTCAAACGGGTGGTGATCACATCGGCAGACAAGGCTGCCGCCATTATCATCAGCGCCATCCAGAAAAAATCAAAACGAGTGATGGTCGGGCCAGATGCCAAACTGATCCGCTTTATGACGCAGCTTTCACCCAATACAGTGGATAGGGTGATCCTGAAAAGAAAAGCAGATTTTGACCGGAAGAAGGCATTGAATAAAACTACTTAGGCCACCGCGATGTTAATGCCCGGGCCAGTTGACCGGTAGTGATAGAACTAATGCCATACAGAAAGGGCAACCAATAAGTAACACCAAATATCTCAGGACGCGCATAGTAATATGAGTGGTAATGCACTTGTAAGACCTCTGCCGCTGTCCCGAATATCGCCACCAGCACAGCTGCAAGAATAGCGTACCCGTGACGGTCAAATAGCAGTGAAGAGAGTATGAAGCCGCCGATCAGGATCATGAGGATCACCGAATTGCTAATAAACATACAGGCAGAGAGGAAGTAAAATACACCAAGAAGTAGCATTGAAGCTATGGCATTTTTCCAGTTTGCCACCAGTGATTCTTTGCGAAGGTTCTTATCAAAAAATATGGTCAGCATACCGATAGATACACCGGCAAAACCAAACAGCAGATAACTGCTCCAATCCATCAGCGGATTGCTGTGCACGTCAGTGATAGGTATAGCACCCATAAAGGCATGAAGCGAGTTATAGCCATTGCCCACTATCGCGCCAAAGAGAAATAAAGCCAATGCTGTCCGCCACATAGATGCAAATAAAACATATTGCCCGCCAATGTTCCGGCGATTAAATGAATTATTAGATTTACCGCATGATCAGGATATACGGCATCAAGAACTGCGACACTATGCAGAAGGCAATGAAATGGCTCGACGCCAAGAAAGTGAAGTATGAATTTCACAACTATAAAGAATCCGGGATAGACAAGGCCACGCTCGAAATCTGGCTGAAGCATTTCCCAACGGATAAACTCATCAATACTAAGGGTACCACCTACCGTGCCCTCACCGACGCTGAGAAAGCAAGTATCGGTACCAAGGCAAAAGCTATCTCGCTAATGCTTAAAAACACATCGCTGATCAAGCGCCCCGTCTGGGACTTTGGCGATGGGAGGTTCTTCCTGGGTTGGGATGAAAAAGCAGTCTCCGGAATGCTATGATCCTGGACAAAAATATTCATTTTAATCTATTATAATTCAACAGGCTATAGCAGCTGAGCTGGCATTATTTGTCACAGCAGATACGATTTGGTCATGATCACGGAGCAGGTGTATTTACCTTTGCATCGTGATCATTCTTCATATCAAAATCTAAAACAATGAAAAGCTTATCAGTTATCACGATCCTTACTGTACTCTTGCTATCTGCATGCCACAAAGGCAGTGACGGTTCTACGAATAACCCTAACGACAAAACCCATATACAGTTTGTCAGCGCCTCACCCTCCGAGCAGAATCCTGACCTGTACCTGCTGGGCAGCAGTGCACCACAGATCGCAGGTTTCTACTACTATCTCTCTACCGGCTATGATCAGCCCCGTATAGACGACCTGACAGTCACTATTAAAGATGGTACCCACGGCACAGTGCTCACTTCTCCACCCCTGGGATGCAGCAAAGACTCCTTCTATACCTGGTTCCTGTATGATACCTTTCCTAATTTGAAGTACTTCATGACGACTGATGTGATGTGGCCATCAGTACCGGCTGGTAAAGCTGCGGTAAAATTCGTCAACCTTTCTCCTAATGCGGGTCCTATCATGTACAGAGTACAAGGTCAATCGGCGCTCACACCGGCGCTGGGTTATGCCAGTACCAGTCCTTTGACAGCAGCGTCATCTTTTATACAGATAGATACCGGGTGGCATACTATAGAGGTGGTCGATGCCAATACCAATCAAGTGATCGACAGCCTCCACGCGGGCCAGCTCAAAACCGACCAGGGCAGCTACTATACCCTATGGACCACAGGATACCGTGGCGCTACAGGGCAGAATGAAATCTACACTGGCTGGACGCAGGACCACTGATGACTATCTGGTCCATGTACTCGTGAATGTAGCGAGGCTTGCACCCAATGAATCACCTATCTGGCAACTTAGATGGATAGTCCCTCCGGAGATACTCCCGCTACCGTGGATATAAAGCTGGCCAACATCGGGCTTTTGTATCGGGATGGTAATAACGGAGCCTTTGCAGGTGGCAGCCACTGTATTGGTAAAGTTGCTGCCAGCTACATGCAGCAGATAAACCTGGTCTATCTGATTAGTCGAGACCAGTACTGACGAGTTATAATTGCCACTGCCGCCGTGATCGTCTGTTTCCGATACGTGGTATCCTGAATACAGGAATTTGATCCGGGACAAAGTGCTGCAGTCTGATCCTTCGTAGCCATTCTTGCAAGAGTCGCAATGCTCTCCGATAAAATTGGGAGGACAGCTGCATCGCCCGTCAGCGCAGCTCCCGCCATTCAGGCAAAACTCGGAGGCACAGGCATCGGGGTGTGAGCAGCCACTAATAGCTACCAGTGTCATAGCCACCAGTATCAGGAGGCAAAAAGAATACGTTTTATACAAGTTCATCTAGTGTGTTTTGTGCAAATATATAAAACCAAAGGATTCAGAAATTCTTTATTATAGCTGGTACAATCAAACAGACATGCAAAGTATAACGGTCTTTTGCGGAGCCAGTAGCGGCGACGGGGAAGTTTATAACAGTCAGGCGAAAGCACTTGGTAAGGTTCTCGCACAAAGAGGGATCCGCGTGATCTATGGTGGTGCGCATATCGGTGTGATGGGCGCTGTGGCTGAGGGAGCGCTGGAGGCTGGAGGCTTGGTAACCGGTGTGATACCGAAGTTCCTCCAATCGAAAGAAGTGGCCCATCAGGGACTGTCTGAGATGATCATAGTCGATACGATGCACGAGCGCAAGATGAAGATGCAAGACCTCTGCGATGGTTTCATAGCCCTGCCGGGAGGCTTCGGCACGCTGGAAGAACTTTTTGAGGTACTGACATGGGCACAGCTTGGCCTTCACCAAAAACCCATTGCACTGCTTAATACCAATGGTTATTATGATAGCCTTATAGCGATGATCGATACAATGATAGATCGTGCATTCCTTAAAGTAGCTTATCGCCAAATGCTGCTCGTGAGTAATGATATAAACGACCTGCTCCGGCAGATGGAAAACTACAAAGCCCCGGAGGTGGAGAAATGGATCACACATGAAACGACCTGATCTGCTCCGTTTGTAAAAATAACGGTTACTATTTCTGAGAATATTTACTTTAGGCATATGCAACAAAAGACCGGGCGCAACCCGATACTTTCCATTTTCATTACCGTCTTCATCGATATGCTCGGCGTAGGTATTATCATCCCTATTTTCGCGCCCCTTATTGTACAGAACGATCTCGGCATCGTGCCCGCGCATTTCAGCAAGGAAGACAGGCAGATCATATATGGATTCCTGACTGCCACCTTCTCCTTATTTCAGTTCTTTGGCGCGCCGATACTCGGTGCCCTGGCAGACAGATATGGCAGGAAGCGCGTTCTCAACTTCACACTGGTCGGCACTTTTGTCGGTTATGTATTTTTTGCGGGAGCGGTACATATCAAGATACTGGCGCTGCTCTTCATAGCCCGTGCTATACCGGGCTTCATGGGTGGAAATATTTCCATCGCACTGGCTGCTTTATCCGACCTAAGCGATGACAAATCAAAGGCTAAAAACTTCGGTCTGGTAGGTATGGCGTTTGGATTAGGCTTTATCCTTGGTCCCGCTATCGGTGGCGCGCTGAGCAAATACGACTACTCCTATCCGCTTATTTTCACGGCCTTCCTGACGTTTATCAATATCATCCTCGTGTACGTCCAGTTCCCGGAGACCTTCAAACCAAAAGTCGTCCGCCCGATCTCTTTGATCGCGGGTTTCCAAAATATTGCAAAGGCCTTTTCCTACAAAGAAATGCGGGTGATACTGCTGGTGCTGTTCCTTATGAACTTTGGCTTTACTTTCTTCACACAGTTCTTCCCTGTATTTATGATCGATAAATTTAATGTCAGCAAAGAAGCTATTGGGTACATCTTCGGATTTGTCGGTATCTGGATGGTGGTCACGCAGGGCTTTATCGTCCGTAAGCTCGCACCGCTATTCAGTCCTCCGCAGATACTTCGCTTCTCCATCGTAGCGCTCGGTGTAGCTGTATTATTGAACCTCGCTCCTTCTACCCTATTGGGTCTGTATGCCGTGCAGCCTTTACTGGCCATTGCGCAGGGCCTGACTCAGCCGAATATCACGAGCATCATCTCCTCTCTGGGTACTACAGAAAATCAGGGAGAGATACTGGGCATACAGGCATCTGTGCAATCATTGGCATTCTCCATACCACCTATTATAGCGGGCTTTATATGCAACCTGGATTTCAGGTATCCGATCATGGCGGGCAGCCTTTGCCTGTTACTATCGGGATTGATATTCATTTTTGTATTTACCCCCCGTATGCATATCGTAAAGGAATCGGTCAATTAGATTGACGCTAAGAACTTACTTGCTATTAAGCTTGATCTGCTGCTCGATGGTCTCCCTGTCAGTGAGGCCCATCTGGCGCCAGACCTCTTTACCATTCTTATAGAGGATCAGCAGCGGGATGCCGGTGATATGCATCGCATTGGAGACGGCCGGATTCTTATCGACATCTATTGGCAGCACTTCCATTTTGTCTTTGTGGTCACCCGCCAGTTTCTCTACTATAGGCTTGAGTAACTTGCAGGGACCACACCACACAGCGCTGAAATCGACGAGAACCAGTTTATCAGATTTAACCTTAGCCAGATAGGCATTCATGTCCAGGCCGGTATTGCCGGTTGTGCCTGCAGGGGCCTCTACAGGATTACCTGCATTGGTCCAGGCCAATATACCGCCATCGAGATTGACGACCTTATCATATCCCTTGCTGGATATCAGTGCCGATGCCTTTGAGCTCCTGCCGCCTGACAGGCAATAGATCAGCACGGGTTTGGTCTTATCCAGCTTCTCCATTTTGTCGATAAAACCATCATCATTGAAGTTGATATTGACAGCATCCTTGAGGTGCTTCTCTGCATATTCCTCTGGAGTGCGCACATCTACGAGCTGCACATTGCCTTCGTTTATCTTTTTGGCAAAGTCCGCCACAGATACCGTCTGGTATTTTTGACCACCAAACAGATTGCAGGAAGAAAGAAGGAAGATAACTGAAAGACTCAGAAGGGCTTTAGTAAATGGCATTGTTGTTATTTTATGGCTCAAAAATACAATAGTCTGCCTAACAATGCAAACTAAACGCTATCGCCCTCCAGCCAGTGCCTGAACTCCTGCGCCTTCTCACGACTTACGTCAATTATAGTTGCATCATGGCCTTTAGCTTTCACCTCGATCTTACCTGTGAAGTGTTTCTGCAGGCTCTCCACGGCACTTTTGCAGATAAGCGTCTGGCGATTGGCGCGAAAGAAGCTGACAGGATCGACCAGCTCTTCTATTTCATCTAGCGTGTTATAGTCGGTCACATACTTTTGTCCATCAGATGCGAGCAGGTAGATGATCTGATCCTTATAGAAGCAGCTGATCATATCTTTATGAATTGGAATATATCCGGATTTATGGTGTACGAGGAAACGTTCCTTATGTGGGATAGCCTGCTTAGAGGTGAGTAGAGAGATGAGTTCCTTGATCTCCGGTTGTTTTGCATTATTATCTCCATATAGTTTATGGAACCTGTCAAGCGCCGCTTTGAGCTCCTTTTTATCGACAGGCTTGAGCAGATAGTCTATACCATTGTATTTGAAAGCGCGAATAGCATGCTCATTGTAAGCCGTCGTGAAGATGACCGGACGATCGATAGACGTCTGCGAGAAAATATCAAAGCTCACGCCATCACCCAGTTGGATATCCATAAAGATCAGGTCCGGCGCGGGGTTTGCCGCGAGCCACTTCACTGTGCCCTTCACAGTATCTGTCACTGCGAGGACTTCAGCCTCAGGGGCTACCTCTTTGAGCATCCGCTGCAGGTTCTTGGCTATGAGCGATTCATCTTCTACGATCAGGACTTTCATGTATGGGCTATTTAGATCAATGGTATTTTGACGGAAAAACGGTCCTGTGTTTGCTCGATCATCACTTCCTTTTCGATCAGGACCTTATAAAGGTTCTTGAGGTTCTCAAGTCCTTGCTTATTGGAAGTGTCAATGATCTGCTTCACCTGCAGGTTGTTTTGCACTACAAGATAACCTGATTCATCATAAATATCAATCGTCAAAGGGCTATCGGTAGATGTGATATTATGCTTGATGGCATTCTCTATGAGTATCTGCAGGGTGACCGGCAATATGTGCTGGTCCAGTGCTGCTTCACTAAGTTTGATATTCACATTCAGTCCCCCATCAAACCTTGAACTTAGCAACTGCACATAATGCGATATGAAATTCACCTCTGTACTAAGGCTCACGACTGTCTTGTCCTTATTCTCCAATACATAGCGGTAAACCTTGGATAGCTGATGCAGAAACTCAGATGCCAGTTGGGGATTCTCAAAGATCAGTGAATTGAGCGATGTCAGTGAGTTGAAAAGGAAATGCGGATTGAGTTGGTTCTTGAGATTGTCATATTGCACGGTAGCCTTTTCCTTTTCCAGCACCTCCTTCTTCAGTTCCGTCTCTTTCCATTTATTGAAAAATCGGAAGCCAAACATAGTCAGCACTACTGTAGCGATAAAGAGGATATGCGCTGCTGTAGCCACTATATATAGCTCCCGCGTGACTTTGACAGGCAGGTAGCTTTTAGTAAAATGAAAGATGAACTCGCGTAAGGTGAGAACAATAACAAGTGAGATCGCAAACTGGATCACCAGGCGTAAGACAAGGCTACGCTCATAAGGATATAATCGGTCCAGCACCATATCTACCACACGCATAGAAAGCATGATGACAATAAGGACGATAAACCCAAATATACTACCCTCTATCTGCCAGGCCATACTGAGGTTCGGAAACGTATACAGTTTCAGCACTGTAAAGAAGATATACAGGCAGGCCATCGTAATAAAAAGTACCCTTGATTCCTTTTTCATTATTGGCTTATTATTTCTCCGTCTTTCATCTCTATAATACGGTCAGTCTTTTGCGCGAACTCAGGATCATGCGTGACAGCGATAATGGTCTGTCCCTTATTCTGAGCCAGGTCCTTCAATATTTCAAATACGATCTGGGTGTTTGCGGTATCCAGGTTGCCCGTAGGCTCATCGCCCATGATCACCGTGGGATCATTGATCAGCGCGCGGGCTATGGCTACGCGCTGCGCCTGTCCCCCGGAGAGCTTACCGGACTGTTTGAGCGCAAAGTCCTGCATATCGAGCATTTTGAGCTTCTCATAGGCGCGGTCTTTGATCTCCGATTTGGAATACTTATTGAGCTTCTCAGCTGGCAACATGACATTTTTCAGCGCTGTAAACTCCGGCAGCAAAAAGTGGAACTGAAATACAAACCCGATGTGTTCATTGCGGAAAGCCGCCAGTGCGTTTTGTTTCTGCCCTGTCAGTCTATAATTATTGATCGTGATCTCTCCCTGATAGTCAGTGTCCATGGTGGAGAGCAGGTACAACAGAGTAGATTTGCCACAGCCCGATTTACCCACCAGCGACAGAAACTCACCACGCTTCACCTCAAAGCTGATATCCTTCAGCACATGAAACTCCGCCGGTTCGTAGAAGTATTTATTGACCTTCGATGCTTTTAATACTATGTCCATATTACTATTCCTTATGTATTTGACAGCGTCTGTAAATTATGGCTGTTCATTTTCAAATCTTCAAATTCTCAAATTGCCGAATTAACTATCCTCTCAAAATTGCTACCGGATCTATCTTACCCGCTTTTAGGCTTGGCATTAATCCCGCTATCAGTGTGGTCAACATCCCAAACACGATCCCGAAAACATAATGTCTCAAGTGAAATGTAACAGGAAAACGGGTAATGCTGATAAATTCATTCTTAGGAAAAGGCAGGCTCCACACACCATATGACATGGCATACCCCAGCGCCAGTCCCATCATCGCTCCAAAGAAGCCAATAGTCAAAGACTGGAACAAGAATATCTGCATAATGTCGCGTCCCGCGAAACCTTCAGCCTTGAGTATGGCAATATCCTTGAGCTTATTCTGTATCGTCATGTTCATGATATTGTAGATACCGAACCCCGCCACCACCAGCAGCGTAAAGCTGATCACTAGCGTCATCATATTCCTGATCGTGATCGAGACCATCGCGGATGCATTTGCGACCTGCCAGTCTTCAGACTTGTAGCCATACTTCCTGGCGAAGACAGCTGCCAGTGCTTTGGCTTGCGTATAGTCCTTCATTTTGACATTAATATCTGTTACATACTGGTTGTCCCTACCAAGCAATTGCTGCACATTTTTCAGGCTCACATAGCTCTTGACATTATCCAGCGAACCGATACCAAATTGAAAGGTCCCCACCACGCGAAAACTCATAGACGTCCCTTGCGGAGAGGCCAGCGTGACCAGGTCGCCCACACTTGCATTGAGCTTGCTTGCAAGGCCTTGACCGATAAGAATGCCATTGTCGACTTTCAGCAGGTTCTCTATGGCACCTGTCTTCATTTTCTCCGCCAGGTTAGTGAGTTTGGACTCCTCCATGATATTCACGCCGCTGAGCGTGCCGGGTATTTGCACAGGACCGTTATTATAAAACACCTGCGATGACAACTGCGGTGACACCGCCATGATATTGTCAAAGGTCTTGATGTCGGCGATGATCTGCTTCGGATTGTGTACGTTTGGCGTGATGTCCTTTGGCTTTGGGTGATAGACGATATTCACTCCTTTGGTTGTATCATAGACCGCATCCAGTATCGAATGCGAGTAATCAGTCTTGATATCATTGTAGATATGAATATCCGGCGTGGAGGAAAGCAGCGTGTCCTCCAGGTACTCATTGAACCCATTCATAAAAGAGATCATCAGGATGTACATACCGATGCCAAAGGTCACACCCATCATGGCGATCAGTGTCTGCCGCTTTTTGGCGAGCAGGTGCGTACGCGCTATCTCTAAGTTTACTCCGATCATTTTATCTCATTTACTTTTCATCACCATTATCAATCCTTTGGCAATACGATCTCGTCCTGATCGGAGACCCCTTCGAGTACCTCTACGTCAGACATATTCACCAACCCTTTTTTGACCTTCACTGTCTTGGTACTTCCCAGTGATTTCACCAGCACCTCATCCTTTGCAGTCACTGCCTGGCGTGGTAGTACGAGCGCATTCTCTTTGGTCGCCAAAACGATATTGGCCTCCACAGATGCATTGATAAACTGCAATCCCGGATCATCAATGAAATCCGCATCTACCCGGAAAGACTGATTATTCGCATTCATATTCGGATAGATCTTAGTGACCTTTGCCTTGTATACCTTATCAGATGCGATGTCCATTTTGACTACGACCTCCTGCCCTACTTTGACCTTGCCGATATCCTGCTGGTCTACCGCGAGCTGGAGGTATTTACTGCCGCTCTCTCCTATGAGGGCTACAGCATCATTGCGCTTCACTGCCTCGCCGAGTTCTTTATAAGTTTCATATACTCTTCCTTTGATCAGCGCCTTTAGCACATAGTTGGACAGGTCCTGGCCTGATGAGGCGACGAGGGCTTGCGCATTCTGTGCATCTACTTTGAGCTGCTGCCTGGTGCGCGTGTAGGTTTCCCTGGCAGATGCCAGGTTGTTTTTGGAAACTTCCAGCGCTGTCGAAGCCTGGTCCAGTTGGGTCCTGGACACAGCACCTGCATCGTACATGCTCTTCATGCGATTATAGGTGCTTTGATCATTGGCCAAAACCGTCTCTGCACTTTTGATCTTAATATCGAGGTCCTGGATTATCGGGGAATTATCCTGCGCATTTTCTATCGCTAGTTTATAGGCAGATGAACTCGCCGTCAGCTTGGCACTGGACGCATCACTCTGGATCCGGTATAGCGCATCGCCTTCACCGACACTATCACCGGCTACATGGTACTTGGCTAGTATATTGCCATCTGTGAGCGCATAGACCTTATACAGGTTTCGCGCAGCGACGAAGCCCGACGCATACACCGCTTCTGTGATCGTCTTATGCGTGGCGTGGATAGGCTTGGCCCTGTTGCAGCCACCCGCAGCCAGTGCCGTGATGAGGATCAAACCATAAACCATAGTTCTGCGGAAGGCCGCAGTTCTCTTATTTTTTATCATAACTATTGATGAGTTTAATTTTGTATTGAGATGTGACGTAGTCTGCCTCCGCCTGTAGCATCTGCTGTTGCGAGGCGAGCATCTCATTCTGAACATTCACCAGATTGTCAAATGTCAGCGATTCATTCCTGTACTTGATGAGCGCGAGGTTGTAATTGCGGTCGGTCAGAGACAGCTGCCTTTGCCTTGCCTTCAGGTCGCTCTTCGCTTTTACGAAGTCCAGCACGAGGTCCTGATCTTCTTTGGCAGTTTTCAGTTGTGTATTCTGCAGGTCGAGCGCTGCGATCTGGCGATTTAGCTTTGCCTTCTGTACAGAATAGTATTTGACACCTCCGGCAAAGACGGGCACATTCAGCGCTACGCCCAGCGCACCACTCTGATACCATTGCTGTCCGCCATCAGAGAAACGGAAATTGTTGTTCTGGCCTATCACTCCATAGTTGGCAAAGGCTGTCAACTCCGGGACGAAACGCAGTTTTTCCCTGAGAATAGTCATTTCACTTATGTTAGACTTTAGCATACTTGTTTTCAATTCAGGCCTCGAAAATTGATTGACCGTGATAGCCTCTGCAAGAGGCATATCCTGAATCACCAGTTTATACTGTATCACCAATTTTTCACTTACGCCTATAGCGGCTAAAAGCTTCAGGGTATTAAGCGATTTCTCCAGCAGTATACGGCTCTGCTCCATTTGTGTTTGTGCCTGTAGCTCTGCCGACTTACTGCGATTGAGGTCGAGCTCATCTATATATTGATTATCAAACCGCACCTGAGTAATATGCAGCAGGGTATCGGCGTTACTTAGGTTATGCGCAGCAAAATCGTAGTTACTCTGATAGAGCAGATACAGGTAATAAGCTTGCGCAAGGGATGTTTTGATCTGCTCGATATTCAGTTCTGTATTAGCCTGTGCCAGCTGCCTGTTCTTTTTTGCAATTGACAGCTGCTGATAGTTTGCGGCATTGACCAGGTTGAGATTGATATTTCCCGATGGGTTGAGACTATACTTGGTGCCAAACTGCAAAGGAATATAAGTGCCGGGAGGTCCCCCTCTCAGCTCCGCTGGCACCAGCGTAGTAGGCAGCAGGACATTGTCATTGATCGTAGCCTGCGCGTTGGCCGTTGGCAGCATTGGAGCGATGGCGGTATTGACATTTTGAGATTCCACCTTCTCATTGAGTATTGACTGCTGGATAGCAGGATTATGCTGCAGTGCATAGTCAGTGAACTGGTCAAGGCTCACAAACACCTGCTGCGCTGGCAGGCTGTATAGAGAGATGGTAAAGACGACGAAAAGAATCCACTTTGGCATGATCCGTATTTTGGGCTGCAAAGTAAATGCCAGTCCTATTAGTAACCAATGATATTTATCCGAAACAGATAAAAGCCTCTCCGAACGGTAAGAAGGCGCTATCAAATAGTATAGCGGTTATCTGCACTTCAGGGCTATTTCTTTGCTTTATGAGAAATGTCATATATTTCTTTCATATTGCCTCATACACCATTATACCATCTATGGAAGCTGAAAATGAAATTACAACGAAAGTAACCCGCTTCATCACTCCGCATTTTCTTTCATTGTATTTTGGTTCGCTCATTCTCTGCCTATTGATATCTTATCATCCGGTACTATCGATACTGCCACATCCGGTCACAGCCAAAGGCACAGTCACACAAAACAAGGTAAGATACACTTATGCGTACCGCACACGATATCACGGCAGGTCAAATATAGACATCATAGCGCCTGTCATAAACTTTGAGTACAACGGCGCTAAATATTCAATCCTCGGCGGAGGAGATGAGAGCTATACAGTAGGCCAGGAGGCTAAGGTGGTATTTAACGCCGCGAGTCCCGGCAAAGCTCTCCAGCTATCACCAATGGGGATGGTCGATTTCCCTGTTGCTAAAAATGCTTTTATTTTTTGGGTAGTAATTTCCGGGCTCATATTTGCCTTTGCATCTGCAGATGACCACTTTACATTGCTCAACTTCAAGGTCCGGAAATTAACCCTTCCTTCTTTTATTTTGGTAGCAACGGTCATTATTTGCATGCCCTTCTTCAGGTATGCGGACCTTATATTATTTGGAACCAGGACGGATTGCATGGTCACTATCGACAGCGAATTCGTAGGGCATGACCTTTACCGCGTGATTACCTATCAGGCCCATGGTGTTGAGTTTAAGACGTACAATGAATACCTGGACCAGGATGATGAAAATATCGGTAAGCATTTTCCGCTATTGTATCTAAGCAATAATCCGGAGAGATCCACGGTATATACATTCAATGGCATGTACAACAATACTTGGTTCGTCATCGTCGTTATTTCGCTCATATTTCTCTGCGGCTGGTTCTATGCTTCCACCGGCAGTGACTAGCAGTATTATGCTTTTCAAAAAAATCATAGATTTACTTTATGAGAAAGATACTATCCCTTTTAGCATTCATCGCCATCGCTTGCTCCGCATCAGCACAAACTCATGAAGCTGACATAGTGACCAATTATGGTACTATGCGTGTGATGCTCTACGACAGTACTCCGCAGCATCGTGACAACTTTATCAAACTGGTCAAAAATCATACTTATGACAGCCTGCTTTTCCATCGGGTTATCAGAGGCTTCATGATACAAGCCGGAGACCCCAACTCTAAACATGCCAATGACACCGCCATGCTCGGCGATGGCGACCTGGGCTACACCATACCTGCCGAGATCATGCCTGACAAATATTATCACAAAAGGGGCGCGCTCGCAGCTGCGCGGGACGACAATCCAGCCAAAGCATCTTCAGCCTGCCAGTTTTATATCGTGCAAGGCAAAGTGGCCAATGACTCTACTTTCATCAAATCCAAAGCACGAACGGATGGCTATGAAACACCCGAGGCGCACAAAAAGGTCTACCGCACAGAAGGCGGCGTGCCGCATCTCGATTCGAGATATAGCGTATTCGGCGAGGTGATCAAAGGGATTTATGTGATAGACAGGATCACTGATGAAGAAACAGATAAAAACGACCGCCCGAAGAAAGCTGTCCGCATTAAAACTGTGAAGATGGTGAAGTAATTTCTGCTCTTGGGATAACCCTCAAAGGGTTTCCAACCCTTTGAGGGTTGAATCGATATAGCTCACGGATACCGCTCAAAGAAATGCCGCTCGTCTTCGGGTTCTTCTTTCTCTATATCCAGCAGCGGGCGCCTGTGGTAGTGCCTCAATATAAAAGACAACATCAGGCCTACCAGCGCTCCAAATACATGCGACTGCCATGATACTCCGTCCTGACTAAAAAAGCCTACGGCCATACCGCCATAGATCAGCGATACGAGCACCGCGATACCCAGTGATACAATATCGCGCCTGAAGAAACCCGAACCGACAAGGAAAGCTGCAATGCCATAAATAATACCGCTGATACCGATATGTATGGTATTGGTCGGTGCGTACATCCACACCAGAAACCCCGACATCAGGTGTATGGTGATCAGCACTACGAGGGCAAGCTCGCGATAGGCGCTGATGAGCACGAAGAACAGCACCATAAATGGGAGCGTATTGGAGAGGATGTGCCAGATGTTCCGGTTGTCATGTATGAATGCGCTGAAAATGATGCCACGCAGGCCAATACCGCTGTGCGGTATGATGCCATACTGCGGCAGGTCCAGATGGAGAGTCACATCGAGTACCCACACGATCCAGAGGACCGCTGTGATCCCCAATGTGATCGCCAGATTGGTTAAGACTATATTTCTCTCACTCTTCATCTCCTCATGGATATTTGCCCTGCAATATGGAGAACGTATATTTATTTATACGCACATTCTATTTACATTCACTCAAAAATAGTTCCAAGTGAGAATATTCGCATTTTTCGTCTCTTCGGCCGTTACCATCGGACTTATTGTCGCACTCAATAATCCACTCGGCCCCGCTCCCGCCCCCGGCAAATTCTTCGACCCATACAATGGTTTCTGGCAAAACGCCGAGAATACAAGCCACTTTCAGAATATCAATCTCAATCTCGATGGCCTCAAAGATAAAGTAGAAGTCTATTTTGATGACAGGCTCGTGCCGCATGTCTATGCCAAAAATGACGAAGACCTCTTTTTCATGCAGGGCTATATCACTGCCAAAAACCGCCTCTGGCAGATGGAGATCCAGACGCATAATGCAGCCGGCCGTGTCTCTGAAGTGGCTGGCGAAAAGGCCCTCCCCACAGACCGTATGCAGCGCAGGATCGGCCTCGGCTTCGGTGCGGAAAACTCCAAAGCCTTTATCGAAAAAGATGCACAGAGCAATGACCTCATCAGGGCCTACTGCGCAGGCGTCAATGCTTATATCAAGACCCTGAAACCCAAAGACTACCCTATAGAATACAAACTGCTCGGCTATGCGCCGGAAGAATGGACACCGATCAAGGTGGCCCTGCTGCTAAAGAATATGGCAAACATGCTCTCTGTTTATGAATTCGATATAGAGAATACCAACTTCGTCGCCAAATATGGCATCGACCAGTTTCATCAGCTATATCCGGAGCGGGATTCATTTACCGACTATATCATCCCGCAGGGTACTAAGTGGGATTTTGCCGGTGATACGACCATACCACAAGGGCAGACCCTCGCCAGCCTC
The DNA here is from genome assembly GCA_025963485.1 of Bacteroidota bacterium. Classification (GTDB taxonomy): domain Bacteria; phylum Bacteroidota; class Bacteroidia; order Chitinophagales; family LD1; genus UBA1941. The sequence continues at coordinate 54,481 of JAOQAO010000074.1, forward strand.
TACAACAATGCTATAGAAAAACCACGCGAACTCAATGGCTCCAACAACTGGGCCGTATCGGGCAGCAAAACCAAATCCGGCAAACCGCTGCTCTGCAATGATCCGCATCTCAAGCTCAACCTGCCGTCTATCTGGTATGAGATGCACCTCGTTTCGCCTTCTATGAATGTCTATGGCGCTACACTGCCGGGTGCTCCTTGCGTGATCAGCGGCTTCAATGACTCCATCGCCTGGGGCGTGACCAATGGAGGCCGCGATGTGCGTGATTGGTTTACGGTGAAGTTTAAAGATGATAGCCACAATGAATACCTGCTCGACAGTCAGTGGGTCAAGACCGAGCGCAGGATAGAGCATATCAAGATCAAAGGCGGTAAGGAGTTTCTCGATACGGTCATGTACACGCGTTTCGGTCCTATCGTATTTGATAAGAGTTTTGGTGATGTGAAATCAAAGCAATACCTGTCGATGAAGTGGACAGCGCATCAGGGTTCCAATGAGTTCAAAACATTCTACCTGCTCAATAGGGGCAAGAACTATGACAACTATACGGATGCGCTCACTAACTACTCCTGCCCATCACAGAACTTTGTATTCGCTGCGCGAAATGGTGATATAGCGATCAAAGAACAAGGCACCCTTCCGTTCACCAAATCCTTCGTGACCGATGGCAGCAAATCAGAAAATGACTGGAATAAAATGATCCCCAATGCCAACAACCCTCACATCAAAAATCCCGGTCGCGGTTTTGTGTCTAGTGCAAATCAGTTTCCCGCAGATCACACGTATCCATATCCCGTCTCTCACGTCGGTATCTATGAGAATTCCCGCGCTATGCGCATAAACAGGTTGCTGGAGGATACCAATAAAATGGACGTAGCCTATATGCAGCGAATGCAGCGTGATAACTATAATTTGATAGCCTCACTGACCCTCCCGACCCTGCTCCGTGTGATAGACCGCAGTAAATTAACAAACGACGAAAAGGAAGTGATTACCGCTTTGGACAAATGGGACTACAACGACAATGCAGATTCCAAAACCACCGTGCTCTATGAATCATGGTATGATGAACTGAATGACTTGCTCTGGGATGAAATGAGCGACCCATCTATTCCTATGAAAAAACCCAATGCTTACACGACGGCTTATTTCATCAAAGAGGATAGTACAAGTATCTTTTACGACAATCAGCAAACAGGCGAAAGAGAAACCCGCGACATGATCGTACTGGAAAGTTTTGACAAAGCGATGTATAAGCTCAAACAGCAATACGGCTCCCTCGCCAATATCAAAGATTGGGGTACGCATAAGGCAACAGTGGTACATCACATGTCACCTGCCCTGGATGCTTTCAGCAGGATGAATGTATACTGCGGTGGCAATCGCGGCATCATCAATGCGACCAGCCATGACCATGGGCCAAGCTGGAGGATGATTGTGGACTTTGGCGAGATGAAGGGGTACTGCCTGTATCCCGGTGGCGAATCCGGTAATCCAGGCAGCAAATTCTATGACGATATGATAGACAAATGGGCGAAGGGTGAATACTACGTCGCTAAATTTGAGCCTAAGGAGCAGCTCGAAAAAGAAAAACTATTTAAGATAACAGCAACGAAGTAGAGAACAGAGATTAGAGAATAACGAATAGATAAATACAATTCAATACATGAAACTTTTATTTCCGATCATAGCTATTGCCCTTGTATGCGCTATCGCACAAAACTTCCTGCCATGGTGGAGCATTGCTCCTATAGCGTTTATCATCGCCTATCTGCTCAGGCTAAAGCCCGGTATGGGATTTCTGGCAGGATTCCTTGCCCTGTTTATCCTCTGGGGGGCTATGGCTTTCAAAATAGATTTCTCTAATGACCATATCCTCTCCGGCCGGATCGCATTGCTATTCCCTCTCAAAGGAAACTATGTCCTCCTGTTCCTTGTGACAGGCTTGATAGGCGGACTGGTAGCAGGTTTTGGAGCTTTGAGCGGCGCATTGCTGAGAAAAAACTAAACCCATGAGCGAAGAATACAAAATACCCGCAAAAACCCACATCGGGCACGTGCACCTGAAGGTCTCAGACATTAAGCGATCATTAGGCTTCTACTGCGACCTTCTCGGGTTTGAGCTTCAGATGATGTATGGAGATAGTGCTGCATTTATTTCCGCAGGAGGGTATCATCATCATATCGGGTTAAACACCTGGTATAGTAAAGGTTCACATCCTGCTACCCAGCGCTCGGTAGGACTATTCCATACTGCTATCGTATATCCTGAGAGAAAAGACCTTGCTGCTATCTTTGCCCGACTTCGCGAGGCGAAGTATCCTTTCACGGGTGCCTCAGATCACGGCGTATCCGAAGCCCTCTACCTCGATGATCCGGATGGCAATGGCGTAGAACTATACTGGGACCGCCCCAAAGAACTCTGGCCGCAGAAGGCGGATGGATCGCTGGAGATGTTCACGCTGCCGCTGGATATAGAAGACTTATTGAAGGAATTGGAAAAATAATTATCCCTTCACTTTCCCATATCTATAGTGCCCGGTGATATGAAAATTGAAAAGGCAATCAGCAAGCACCTGCCCGCCACCCATATTGTGTACCATCATACGGCGCTTCTTATCATCGGTAGATAGCCTGTCGACCATCACACCTATATGGACTATACCGTGCCCGAGGTCCCAGGTCACGATGTCTCCGGGTTTATAGTCCGCAGCATTCAGCGTCATAGGCAGCCTGGCACCATGCCTTTCAAAAAACACCATCAGATTCTGCACCCGCCTGTGATCTATATTGGCATCAGCCTTTTTCAGCCCCCAGATATTCGGATACAGATCAAAGTGTGCGACCATATCCTGGTGTACTTCTTTCTGCAGGTCTATACCGACCTTGCGATAGGCTCTGATGATGACATCAGTACAGACGCCTTTGTCGGGCGCCACATCACCATTGGGATACGGGATAGTTACATAAGTGGGATCGTAGGTCACCTTCTGGTCCGTAAGGCTAATGGCAGCATCGGATAAGTTATCAAAGAAATTAACCCAAGATGCGACTGGTTTTACAATGCATAGCAAAGCCAGAAAGACTGTTTTCAGCATGATTGCCTTTTCTCCAATAAACGCAGGTGGAGCGATCCTATTGTGAGATTGGCCTGTGTTCCATAAACCAATATTGATCCGTGCCGGAGGTCACATTAAACCCCAACCTTTCATATAGTCTCCGGGCGCGCAGGTTAGAGCGGAGTGGTTTCAGTTTCAGGAGTGCTTTCCTTTCTGAAGCTCCTTCGATAAAACCTTGCACTATTTTTGTACCAATGCCCTGGCCCTGGTATTGCGCCAGCAGATAAAGAGGGCCCAATTCAGTTTCCTCCATATTATCCCGCCATCCTACTACGCCACAAGGTCGCTCATCCCAAAGGATAATGTGGATATTGCGGGTGTCAAAGTCAGCGTCGGCAAAGCGGTACTGAATCTCCTCATCCCATCCGAATATAGCCTCAATGCTCTCCCGGTAGGACTCATGATGCACCTTCCTGAAAAATTCCCTGTCCCTGTCCGTCGCCTTTACAATAGTGACGCTAATAGCTTTCTCTTTGTCCATTATCCATAAAAGTATAAAAGTATTTTTGTCGCGCCGGGGATAAAGCAGAGTGATATTCATCATCCCATCCGACTCGATTTTTTATGTAATTTCACGAAAGGAAATCATACATGAACGATCACAAATCATAAATAGCCATGCCCCATTTCGTCACAAGAGGTACAGTGCCACACAAGCGCCATACACAATTCAGGAAACCTGATGGAGGGCTCTACTCCGAGCAGCTCGTGAGTACGGAAGGTTTCTCCAATATATACTCCCTCATCTATCACTGCCACCCTCCTACTATGGTGTCCAAGGTGGACTTTGCCATCAACGTAGCACCTAAAATAGCTTGCGAAAAAAATATGCAGCACAGGTGCTATCGCGGATTTAAAGTAAGGCCGGAGGAGGATTACCTGAAATCGCGTAAGTACACACTGGTCAATAAAGATGTCTATATCTCCCTCGCGGCTCCGCAGCATTCGATGAAGGATTATTTCTACAAGAATTCCGGCGCTGATGAGGTCATCTTTGTCCATGAAGGGACGGGCAAACTCAAAACCGCTTATGGCGAGTTGAAATTTGGATATGGAGACTATGTGGTCATACCGCGTGGCACCATTTACCAGATCGAGTTTGATACGCCTGACAACCGGCTCTTTATCGTCGAGTCTTTTTCACCGGTCACATATCCTAAACGCTACAGAAACGAGTTCGGCCAGCTCCTGGAGAACTCACCTTATTGCGAGCGTGACATCAGGACACCTGAGAATCTCGTGACTCATGATGAGAAGGGGGACTTCCTGGTATATATCAAGAAAGAGGATATGCTGTACCCATACCACTATATGCATCACCCCTTTGATGCTATAGGCTGGGATGGATGCCATTACCCGTTTATTTTCTCCATCCACGATTTCGAGCCCATCACGGGACGTGTACATCAGCCGCCTCCGGTCCATCAGACATTTGATGCACGCAACTTTGTCATATGCAGCTTCGTTCCCCGCAAATATGACTACCATCCTGAGTCCATACCTGCCCCTTACTTCCACAGCAATGTGGATAGTGACGAAGTATTATATTATGTCGACGGCGACTTTATGAGCCGTAAGCATGTTGAGCGCGGTATGATCACCCTGCACCCTATCGGTATACCCCACGGGCCTCACCCGGGTACTGTGGAGAAAAGCATCGGCAAAGAGGAAACCAAGGAACTGGCGGTGATGGTGGATACTTTCCACCCGCTCCAGATATGCAAAGATGCCCTCGAGATCGAGGACCCGACCTATTATCAAAGCTGGATGGAATAGAAATATTAGCGAACTTGTCTGGTCACTAAATATTCTCTTAATTTGCTACAACCAAGCCCAAAATCATGAAAAAATATCTCCACTTGTTTTTATTGCTTTGTATAGGATGTACTGTTAAAGCCCAGACTCAAACATTTGCGGTACACTCCGGCCCATATTCCCAATTTCATGTATTTCGCGGCAGCGGAAATCAGGCTGGAGCAAGTTGGACTACGGCCTCCTATAATGATGCCTCATGGCTAGCTCCTGTCAATGGCTCTGTGCCGGACACCTCTGCGGGGACCAGCAGCTGTGATGGCCCAAACTGGAGTCCCTGGCATAGCGGCGACACAGCTATCTGGTCAAATGTCACCTCCGCCCCCCCGGACACCGGATGTTTCAGAAAGGTATTGAGATTTTGCGGAACAGCTACATCAGCCAGTTTTCATATTACAGCTGACGATTATCATACCGTATATATCAACGGGCATCTGCTGGGCATTCAACCACAGGCCTCTTCAGGCGTGATCTATACATTGACACCAACGCAGCTGGCATGGTTCGTACCGGGTGACAATGTGATCGCGATCGAGGCGACCAATAGTACACCTTTCTGTGCATCTATGTCTATGTATGGATCAGTGACAGTGGATACAGTGGGATGCGTATATACAGGCATCAGCAGCATCGACGCAAAGAATGTGGACGTCAGTCCCATGCCTGTCAAGAACCTCCTTCGTGTTTCCCTTCCTGCAAGCGGTGCTGCATATACGATTAGTATCTACGATGCCATAGGACACAAACTAGCTGAACAAATGACCACGGAGGCCCAAACAGTCATGGACCTGGGCCATCTGTCAAAAGGCATCTACCTGCTGCAAGTCTCGGATGCAGAGAACCATACTATCACTAAAAGGATAGCAAAAGATTAACATTTGCTTCTTTATCGTCTTTAATTTTGAGTATTATTGACCCTTTATAAAAGGAGGATGAGTTTTTTGCGTTCGTCCCGGAGATATATAATATAAAAGGCATCAAAATATTTAAACCCATTATTCTTCTATGAAATTATCGATAGTAATACCTGCACTGAATGAGCAACAGAGTATAGAAAGTATTATCAACAGAACATTAGACGCAAAACAATACATCACAGAGCACTCTCCTGTCACCGACCTGGAGATCACAGTGGTCAGCGATGGATCGACCGACAAAACCGTAGAGATCGCCAGTCAATATACAGATCGTATCAGGCTCATCATATTTGAAAAGAATAAAGGCTATGGTGCCGCTATCAAAGAGGGCTGGCGGCAGTCGACAGGAGAACTGCTGGCATTTCTTGATGCTGACGGTACCTGTGATCCACGCTTTTTTGCTGACCTGGCCAACCTCATGCAGAAAGAAAATGCAGATGTAGTACTTGGATCAAGGCTCAATAAGAACAGCGAGATGCCAGCAATAAGAAGATTTGGTAATACTTTGTTTTCTGTTTTCTTATCCGTGGTGTCGAATGAAAATATCAGGGATACCGCCAGCGGTATGCGTATTATACGCAGGGATAGCCTGACCAACTTGATGCCTCTGCCGGATGGATTGCATTTCACCCCGGCCATGAGCGCCCGTGCCATACTAAGCGACTACCTGAAAATATCCGAGATAGACATGCCTTATAAAGAACGGGAGGGTGAGTCTAAACTCAACGTATTGAAGGATGGCGTCCGGTTTCTCAATGTGATCGTCACGATGATCTTCATGTACCAGCCGCAAAAGATATTGCTGCCTGCATCTTTGTTGTTTTACATTCTCGGAGCAGGCCTGCTGGTCACCCCACTGCACCACTACATATCCTATCACAACGTAGAAGAATGGATGATATACCGTGTCATCACGGGTGGTATCTTTGCCACAATCGGCACACTTTTCCTGTCGGGGGCATACCTCAGCTATAAGATAGTGTCCGAAACCATCAATCTGTCAATATCTAAAAATATACTATACCGGATATTCAACTCCTGGATCGTCTGGACCATCGCAATACTGTTTCTGGGCACAGGTATAGGGCTGGTATTTAATAGTGTATTGACACGGCTCGAGACAGGACACACCTATGAGCACTGGTCGAGGTATATAGCTATGTCATTTCTGGTCACCAATGCATTTGCCCTCATTATAACCAAAGCAGTGGATTATGTTTTTGACCCGATAGTAGACCGGCTCAAATACCTGCAGTCTACCAACATGGGCGGGAACGCATAAAAGAAAACAATACTTAATTTTATAGTCTTAACAGAACAGAGTATGGCAAAAACAAAACCTGCAGTAGCTCCTAAAAGAGAAGTGAAGCCAAAACAATCCGCTCCTGTCAAACCAATTCCCTGGGCTAAATATGGTATGTGGGCAGCACTCGTTGTCATCTCTATTACTTTCTGGTTTTTATATAATACGATCTTCGATCACAAGCCCGATATGAATGGTGATAATTTCGCCTACATACTCCTGGGCAAAAGGTTTATAGCAGGACTTGGCTTCACAGATGCGACATCGCGTGAATTACGCCCGCATATTCACTTCTCTCCGGGATATCCCCTTATGATCGCGGGGATCATGAAAATATTCGGAGAGGAACAGGATACAATCAGCTTTGCAAATGGTGTAATGATGTACCTGTCACTTATCCTTCTATTCTTTATCGGCAGGAGGCTGACAGGATCTACCATTGCTGCTTTTGTAATTGCATTCCTATGTGCGGTCAATTCTTTCCTCTTGCGCTTCAGTACCATCACGATGAGTGAGATCCCATACGTATTTATCTGTACGCTGGCCATATATACCTTCATACGGGCAGTAGACGACCCGCGCAACTGGAAGAGCCCATGGCTATATATTTCTATCGCTTTGATGGTCTTCTCTTATTATATGAAAGCTAACTCTATTGCATTTCTCGTCGGGATGGGTGCCTACTTCCTCTTCAGCCGCGACTGGCGGCGAATGCTGATCTCTGTCGTTTTATTCATTGCAGCGATATTCCCATGGTATCTGCGTACCAAGCGAACAGGCAGTTCCTATATGTCTCAGATGATGCAGGTCAATCCATACAAACCCGAACTCGGCAAGGTAACTTTGCCCACCATGATCGAGAGGATTCATAGTAATATCATCCGCTACTTCACCTGCGACATACCGCTCAATATATTCCCCAATGAGACCAACGCCGATAAGGCCTCTACGGGCTACTGGATACTAGGCATGGCGATGCTCGGACTGATGCTCTGGGGGCTATATAAGCTCAAAGACCTGCGACTGCTTATCCTGGGCTATTTTGCAGGGTCCCTCGCCATCCTTATGATCTGGCCTACAGAGTACGGCTTCATTCGCTATGCCACACCTTTTGTACCGATCATACTCCTTCTCTGTATCAATGGTATCAAGGCCCTCGCTGATCTCGCCATCGGTGAGAAAAACGGCTCGTATGTTACCCTTGGATTTCTGCTGGTAGGACTGGTTTATTCCAAACCGATAGACCAACTGGAAGAACAGGCCAGGCAACCCATACAGCCAAACTATGAGAACTATTTTGCCATAGCACGGTGGGCAAAGGAACATACTCCTAAGGATGCCACATTCAGTGCCAGGAAACCGGATATGTTTATCTACTACTCTGACCGTATGTGCATAGGAGACAAGCCATCCCTGATAGACACAGAGGTCCTGGATTTCTTTCGCGAGCATAAGGTCGACTATGTATGCGTAGAGCAACTTGGATTTTCTTCAACAGGAAAATACCTTATACCTGCGCTACAGAAAAATCCTGCAAATTTCGAAGTGGTGTATCATTTGCCTAACCCCGATACCTACCTCCTGAAATTTAAGCCATAACTATTAAGCCGAAGTGATCTGCTTATTCAGCTCTATCAGCCTTATCAATCGATTGACGCTGGCCTCTGAGTCCTTTACAAAAGGATTATTCTGGTCCCAAACATAGCCTGCTAGTACAGAGCATATCTTGGCTACGATATCATGTGGTCGCTGCTCATTGAAAAATATTTTCTGCAGGCGGCCATCATACCATGCCATCACATAGGTGCGGAAAGCATTGACACCGATCATGCATTCATCCATGTATTCCTTTTGCCAGTCTACTTTTTCGCCTTGCAGTTGCCTGATCACCAGATGGGCTGCTCGCTGTGCGGACACGGTAGCTAGTGTCACGCCAGAGGAGAATATCGGATCAAGGAACTCCGTGACATTCCCGGTCAGTACGAAACCATCACCATAAAAACTATCGCAGGTAGAAGACCATGATTGCAATATCCTCGGTTCAAACATAAACTCACAACCCTCAAAACGCTCAGCAATATTCGGATCAGAAGCTATAGCTGCGCGCAGTTGCTCCTCAGGGGTGCCGGTAAAGCTATCAAAGAATGAGGGCTCGGCTACAAAGCCGCATGAGGTGATCCCATCAGAAAAAGGGATACACCAAACCCAAACTCCGGGTGAATGATCGACGATGAGAATGCGGTTAGGCTCAGTATAGTTCATATCCAGGCGACGTACATCGCGTATGTGAGTAAAGAGCGCTTTGCGGGGAGGCAGATTTGACTCGCGCTCCAGGCCAAACATCTTTGGTATCACACGGCCATAGCCGCTGCCATCTACGATGAAGCGCGCCTTGATCTGCTTCTCGCTGCCATCAGCTTTAGTCACTGTAGTCAAAGAATCTGTTCCTTCAAATACTATTTTGGTCACTGTAGTTTGATACTCCACTGCTACACCCATTTCCTCCACAGCCATCGCAAGTGTATGGTCAAAATCCGCTCGCTTGACCTGCCATGTATGCGTCCAGCCTTTAGTAAACTGGTCAGAGAAATTGAAGTCCATGATCTGTTTATCTGCATTGACGAACTTAGCGCCAAACTTTTCCTGAAAGCCTTTGGCCTGGATATAGGGCAGGAAACCTGCCTCCTCTAATGGCTCCATGCATTTAGGCAAAAGACTCTCACCGATCACAAAGCGCGGGAATTGCATTTTCTCCACGATCTTTACTTTATATCCGGCCTTATTAATAATAGAAGCTGCAACGGTCCCCGAAGGACCTGCACCAATGACTAATACGTCTACCTGTTCTACAGACATTTATTTTATTTTTAATAACAATAATACAAAACCACATAGAAACATAGAACACATAGAAATACATTCTTGTTTATATATCTGACAACTTGCTTTTTATACCGTCGAATATAATAAAGCTACGTTACATCCCCCAAAGCCTGAGGCGGTTTTTAACGCCACTTTTTTATCCGAACCCGCCACGGCCGTAGTAATATTCAGATATGAAGGTACTCCCAACTGTTCAAAATTCCGGCTTGCCAGAATAGCTTTATTTCTCAAAGAATATATACTCATAATGGTCTCGATCACACCCGCCGCCCCGAGTGTATGCCCGAAATACCCTTTCAGACTATGCAGTGGTACATCTCTTAAACCGGCAGCGTCAAACGCTTTGGACTCCATCTCATCATTATAGAGAGTGGCTGTGCCATGAGCTGAAACAAATGACAGATCGCTGTTTTTCACTCCACTTCTATTCATAGCTTTTGTCACGGCATCGGAAAGTTCTTGGCCGGTACGCGATGGGCCGGATATATGATTAGCATCATTCGTGAGCCCTTCGCCCATCACGAGGATGCTGGTGTTATCTGTCAAAGCTTTGTCAGTTGTCATCACCACTGTCGCAGTCCCTTCGCCCAGATTGATCCCTTTGCGGTCTTTGTCAAAAGGCCTGCACGGTTCATCGCTGATAGCCATGAGGCTTTGGAATCCAGATACGACGAACTTTGACAACACATCAGCACCTGTCACTACCGCATGCTTGTATTTGCCGGAGGCAAGAAGGCGCTTGGCTGTGATGATAGCCAATACTCCCGAGATACAGGCATTGGACACGACGACAGGTTTATTCACTGCGTGAAAGTAGCTGCCTATGCTCTCAGCAGTTTTCGATAGTGAGATATCATTATCTCCACCTGTGATCAATTCGATATTACCCTTGGTAGTAGATAGAATAAAGATGGTATCTCTATCCGATAGTTTCACGCTTGTCTGTGCCAAGGCTTCCTTAGCAGAAAGTATACACAGCATTTCAAATCGTGTAAAGGGACCATCTAAAACAGGTAGTTTGTCATCGTTGATCTTCGAAGCATAAAAGGGTATCGGAGAAAGTGAAAGATCATTGACCTGAGAGATACCCGTCTCACCATTCACAATGCGCTCATAATTCTCCTGCGAGGTATTGCCCAGCGGAGAGATGACATTGTCCGATATGATATAAACGGGAGTTGGCATTTGACCTTATTTCAAACCTACTTCTTGCATCCAGTCCGTAATAAAGTCGGGCACCGTAAGGGACAGTTCCATAGAGCCATTGGTCACAAAGACCTGTGTCGTGGAACCAGTACAGATCACATCACCTGCCTCATTCTTGATCTTATAGTGAAAGATGATCTTCGCTGCTTCGGTACGGATAAAATGGACTTCCACAATAGCTGTGTCTTTATAGCGCAACGGCTTCTTGAAGGTTGTCTCCGCATGTATCACGGGCGTAGAGTAGCCTTTATTATAGAAGTCATAGTAGTCGAAATTGTACTTCTCACCAAATGCCTCACGGCCCTCCTCAAAGTATTTGAGATAGTTGCCGTGCCATACAATACCTAGTGGATCACATTCATTAAACCGCACCTTTATCTTAGCCGAAGCTTTCAATTCTTTACTCTTAGTCATACACACAACCTCACCCATCTGCCTTCGGCATCTTCCCTCTCCTCCGCAGGATGCTGCGCACAAGGAGAGGAAAGAACCTGCTGACTACAGGGTTATATTTTATGGTTTTTCAATACTTACTCTATATCTAATTAGCTTCAATTATCGCACCAAACCTCACCCATCTGCCTTCGGCATCTTCCCTCTCTCATCGGCTGAGCCGAGACACGGCCAGGGAGAGGGAAGAACCGGCTGAGCAAAGACAAGATTATCAGCCGCTTGACTTCGGTGAGCCGGAGTACAATTTATACTTTATTTCGCCCAAAAGTCGTAATAATTAAACCATTGAGAAGGACATTTTTGCACCATGCTTTCCAGGTCCTGCACATAGTCCCGCATCATCGCTTCTACATTTACAAAGTCGACAACTTCCTTTGGATGCCGTGCGTAGAACTCATAGTGCATCGCTCCTGTCTTCACCCCATATACATACGTATAAGGAGCTTTCAGGGCTTTGACGAGTTGGAAAGGGCCTGTAGGAAATAGCGCCTTGGCCCCCATGAAGTCCATTGAGGCGGTCCTGTTACCTTCCACGAACCTGTCCGCATGCATACAGATCGTCTCGCCGCGCATGAGGGCCTCGCTCATCAGATAGACATGCGAGAGGTCGGTCTTGATGGGGATGACGTTGAACTTCTTCCCTCCTGTCACGCGCTCCATCAGGCTCTTGATATGCTCGTGCTCGCCATCGTACATGAGAATATTGACCACAGTGTCGTAGCGGGCTATGAAGTGACCGGCTATCTCCCAGTTGCCCAAATGGGCACCGAGCATGATAGCACCCCGCTTTTGGGCGGCCATGCGCTCTATGTTCTCAGCGCCGTTTGACTGGTGTGTGAATTTGCCTGCAAGGCCCGACAGAATCGCCACCTTGTCTATCAGCGACTGGCCGAGCATGAAGTAGTTCCAGTAGACCATGCCGACTGACTTCAGAACGCCGAAGTGGCAGCGCCGGCGAAAGAACCGGTATATATGCCCCGTAGATGTCCATGAGAAAAGGAAGTAGTACAGCACTACCAGCGACAGCACGGCATAGGCCGGGTAAAGTCCCAGATAGCGCAGTATGGCGACAAAGATGCGGTAGCCGAGTGGCGTACCCTTAGATTTGCCCTCCCATTGAGCCATTAGACGGTGTGGTGCTGGGTCTTGCCTATCACATAGGCGTAGAGATCGGCGAAGGTGCGGATGGACGTAAAGTCCTCCTGCTTCACCTTGATATTGAAATTGCTCTCGAGCAGTACTACGAGGTCTACATAGTCCAGGCTGTCGAGCTCCAGTGTCTCCTTGAGCGGGGCGTCGGGCTGCAGCTTCTCTACTCCTACTTCAAACTCCTCGGATAGGAATTCATTGATCCGACTTATTACTTCTTCGTTTGTCATTGTATCTTAAGGGTGTTTACGGCTTCCACTTGCGCACGATGAGGGTGGAGTTAGTCCCCCCAAAGCCGAAAGAGTTAGACAAAAATACATCAATATTCCTTTCTTTGGTAGTAGTGGCGATATTTAGCTTGGCCGAGAACTCATCCGGCTTCTCAAAGTTGATGTTAGGCGCCACAAAGCCGTGCTGCATCATCAGCATCGAGTATACCACCTCACTTGCTCCCGCCATCCAGCACTCATGGCCCGTCATGGATTTGGTGCTCGACACCATAGGCTTGTAGGCACCGAAGACCGCATTGATCGCCTGCGCCTCACTCGCATCGCCCAGTGGCGTGGAGGTGGCGTGGGCATTGATATAGTCGATATGGTCGGCCTTCATGCTGGCCTCGGAGAGCGACATCATAAGCGAACGCACAGGTCCGTCTACAGTTGGGTTGGAGATATGGCCGCCATTGCTGGAGAAGCCATAGCCAACGATCTCGCCGAGGATCTTAGCGCCTCGCTTCTGCGCGGACTCCAGCGACTCGATGATCACGGTGGCCGCGCCGCCGCTCGGTATCAGCCCGTCCCGGTCCCGGTCAAAGGGCCTCGACGCCATGGTCGGGTTCGCTTCATTCACAGAGAAAGCCCCCAGCGCGTCAAAGGTCCCCATCGTCAGGATGTCCGTCTCCTGCGCGCCGCCGCATATCACGCGGTCCTGGTAGCCGTGCTTGATCAGCATGTGGCCCATGCCTATGGAGTGGCTGCCGCTGGCGCAGGCTGCGCTGATGGTATAGTTGATACCCTTGAGCTTGAAGATAGTGGCGAGGTTCATGTTCACGGTCGAGTTGAGCGTCTGGAAGACGGCGCCTGAGCCGGCGAACTGCGTGTTCTTCTTCTCCCGGATGATATCGTTGGACTCGGTGGTGGCCTTGGCGGTGGAGTCATTGCCAAAGATGATGCCCGTCTCGTGGTGGTCGAGGTACTCCTGGTCGATGCCCGCCATGCGCAGGGCCTCGAGGGTAGACATATAGGCGTACTCTCCCTGCTCCCCTATCATGAGGCGCGAGCGGCGGTCCAGCAGCGCCTTCAGCTCCGGCTTGGGCACCACGCCCGTCAGCGCCGACCTGTAGCCGAACTCCTTCCGCTCCGGTATGAACTGGATACCCGACCGCCCCGCATGGAGCGAATCCCGCACTGCGTCCACATTCTGCCCTATGCAGGACCAGATGCCATAACCTGTGATAACTACCCTATTCATCATAAATGAGCCGACGAAAATAGCATATTTCCCCCTGTGGCACAATACCCTGTGGCCTTGTCCTTTATGATTGTGCTTGCTTTACCGAGGCATGGTATGGCCGAGGTTGTTTGTTAAATGAAAAACTATCAAATTTACACAGTAAACTAATCAACAAATATATACATAAATAATAAAATATAAATTATTGTAATATGGAGAACACTCTTTTCTCATGTCTCTGTGGCTGAGGGAACGCCAACCAAGGAAAAGAAAGCATTGATAATAGCCAACTATAGAAAGGGATCTTTTCCCTTAAACTCTTTCATAATGCCGTAACTGTTGAGCTGCGTCTTATTGATAGTATTAGAATGAAGAAGAAAATTTGTATACCACATTATAAGGTCATTAATTAGCTTTTTCGATTTATCACTATTTGCAGTGATTTTTAGCATAAGATCATGATGAGAACTCTGTGCATTAACAGGAAAAGCGAGAAAAGCCACCTTATCATCAACGATCATAAAATTAAAATAGACCTGATTTTTGACTTCGTAATAGTATGAATTATTGGCAATTTTAATTCTATCCTTTTCAGACAGTAGGCAAGAGTTAAAGGCCTCTTTCCTGTTGATCATCGGATGATCTTCATTGATAAAACAGTAATACTTAATGTCTTTCCTCTTTAGCAGTTTGAATAGCTGCTTATAATATGATACTACTGTATCATCAGATTTTTCTTTTTCCTCTTGTCTTATTTTATTTATTGAAACATTTTCATCTTTGTCACCCGCCGGACCTAAATAGGATTCCTTAAAACTTGTTACCCTTAGATAGTATTTCATTTCCTTTAAGGCCTTCTTGACTTCGTAACGAATATCGTCCTTTCTTATAATTTCAAAATCCGTCACACCGACTCGCTCAAATAGCTCCTCACTTTTATAATTCAATGACCATATGCCGGACAAAATAAGCCCGAATAGCGTCGATAAAAAGGGATCCACGCCTAAGGAAAAAGTGGGAAAAAAGTATCTTATAACCGGAGTTAGTATTCCGTAGAGAGCGGCCAACATACCAATACCAATAGGCAACCATTTAGGTATTCGATTTATAATATCATAAATAGATTTATGCATTTATTATTTATTAGAGATGTTTTCAACTGTAGAAGACTCTATCCATTTATACATAGATCCCATATCCTCCCATAGGCCATGAATGTCATCTAGATTGCGTCCGGTTAGAATTAGCCGAGCATTCTTTAAAACAGATAAGTCTTTAAAATAGGGATAATGATAAAGGGCTTTCGCAAAATATGCTATTATACTTTCTTTGTTTTTGGCCTTATCCTCCCTATATAGAGAAAAACCTTGCCCAAGAGCACATTCCGCCAGATTTTTATTATATTTTTTCTTCCCTCTGTATTTAAGGGAATTAATCATCACATCCAGAATGCTTTTGTTATACCTAGAAAGATATAGCTCAAAAGCCTCGTTATTTTCATTTCTGAGAAGATGAATCACTGCCCTGAGTTTTATTATATCTTCTTCTTTGGGATATTGCATTGCATTCTCTGCGCATTTCATTGCCTCATCATATTTCCCTTGTTGAAAATAAGAAACCGCTAACTGCCGGTGGGCGTTGGCATTTTCTGGATTTAAACTGAGAGCCATCGTTGCGGCCTCTTCCGCCTTTTTAGGATTTTTCAGGTTATTGTGGCACACAGCTACATGGGCATAAGTTCTTGAGATTAGATCCCTACTGATACTCCTCTCTCTCAGTATAGTCTCACATAGTTCCAATGCCTTTCCCGGGTACCCCAGAAAGTAGTAAGTCCCCGCAAGATTGTCTATCGCATCAAAGTAAAAATATCCGGCAGGTTGCTTCTTTGCTTTAATGCATGCAGTTTCAAATTCTATTAATGCTTTCCCCAACTCATCATTGCGATAAAATTCTAAGCCTCGGATATTGTGATATTGTGGAGGTAGATCATGGCCAAGTGCATCAAGAATATTAATTTGATGAAAGGCTTTTGATAAAATATACCCGTCATCGGGGTTCATACTTTCCTCTATAAATTCTGTAGACAACTTTGACAACCCATTCAAACTACCTGCAAGGTGATCTTTTATTTGCCTTTCCAGCATCTCATGCAGTATTTTGATCGTATTGCTCGCATCATGCGTCACGCTGACAATCTGTGCATTCAGTTCCAATACATGATCCAAAGAATTGTCCAAATCCGTCCTTAAGGCTATTTGTTTCTCTTCCAGGCTCTTCAGCAAAGCATTCTGTTGGGCTTCAAGCTGTGAGCTTTTCGCCATTAGTTCTTTTTGCCTTTTTGGTATCCCCCATATACTATAGTATGCCAATACCAATGCAACAATCGTGAGGATAATCCCCACAACATTGAAAGTATTGGTCAGAAGATTAACCGATTTTTCTATATCTGACAGATTGCGCCGTTCGATAGATCTGGTTACAAGGGAGTCAATTGCATTATCCGCATACGCAGGATGCGCATAGTAAAGAAAGAAAGCCAACTGTGCAACGATAAGCAAAAACCTTTTCATACCACCGCTTTGTCCTCAGTTTCTGCCATTCGCTTTACTTGAGAGGGATTTTCTTTGCCATACATATCATCGACCATTTTCGCTATCTCACCAGGTAATTTCGTAATTAAATCTGCTATATACTGATTATGCTGGCGGCCTCTCCAAAACTCAGGAAAATATATAACCTGCTGATGTTTATTAAACACTTCATGCTTATCCTTTTTACTCTCATCTTTCCAGTCTTCCCGAAGCTGCGGCAGATAGTTGGTATAGTCCGTGCCACCAGTTGCGCTTTCTGTGTTAGGTATATGACGAAAGATCATATGCATGTGAGCGATTTTCCACAGTAGCATCAGTTCTTCAGTTCTTTCTATGAGTGGTCTTACAGCGGTTTGAATAGCCACATCTTTTATCGCCTTATATCTATCAAGAACTGTCTTGCCATTGTAAGAATCGACAATACCGGAGAGCATTGTATCGTATTTCTGGCTGAAATTCAAAAGAAGCTTAGAGGCTTTTTCCTTATTTGTATTCTGCATCGCTCCCTTTTGCCAATATAAGACGTCTTGATTATTAGAATCAAGGACTTGTAAATTTTCGAAAGGGGTAAGCATGATTTCAATAATACGAAACTGATATGTCTGAAATCCGCTGGCAGGTATAAGTGAATTGCGAAACACCATAAACTCAGCCGAACTAAGTCCTGATTTCAATACATCAAAACTAGCAATCAAGGTTTTCCAATATCTATTTATTCTTCCAATGCATTCCTCCCAGACTTCAAGTTGATTTAATTTAACAGTACTTTTTTTATCCTTCGAAAACTTCTGATGCAAAATAGCATAGTGTCTTTTTTCCACAGGCTCATAAAAGTCATTTAACCGCTCTATTTCCTGAATAATTAATTTAAAATACAATTCACATGTCTGATGATATATTATAAAGATATTTTCATCTGGATAATTTGTCTTCGGTTTTTGAAGGGACAACAATGTATCCGTTTCTATATAATCCCAATAGGTAACACCTTTATTCTCAGAGCTTGCTAACCCTTCCAATAAACCCATCAGCTCCTTGTCATTTTGAAATTGATACTGCTCTTTTATTTTATTCAATATTTCTTGAAAATGACACTGTGCTTTTATAGTGTCCAATATTTCCTGCATTTTAGGTTCCATAATCTTTTAATGTTTTATTTTGGGTAATCCTACCATATCCCTTACTTCTACTATAGTCTTCTGTGCGAGTTTGCGGGCTTGCGCACTCATCTCATACACTTGCTCTTCAATCTGCTTTTCATTTTTTGTGAGCTCAGCTTTCTTGTCTGTAAACTGCTTTGATAATGCAACCAGGCCATTAGCCACATTCTCCTTTAGGTCCGAGTATTTCAACGCACCTGCATAATAATCCTGCAGGAGGGAATCATACGCATCTATATTGCCGCAGGCTTTTAGCAATTCAAATAAATTTTCTACCCCCGGGCTCATCACATCAGTTTTAGGACCGACATCTGTCACAGCCGATTTGACTTTTTTCCTTATGCTGCCTTCTGACTCAAATAGTCTTACGCAATGCTGATCGCCCAAAGATTTGCTCATTTTCTTGGTCGGATCAGCCAGAGATAATAGTTTCGGTATATCAGTAAATAGTGCCTGGGGTTCTACAAAATACTCCCCATGCTTATTGTTAAATCTGTTAGCGATATTTCTGGTCAGTTCTAGGTGTTGTTCTTGATCCTTGCCTACAGGAACAAACTCAGCTTTATAGATCAATATATCTGCAGCCTGTAATACAGGATAAGTGAATAGTCCCGTCGAAACAATATTCCCTTTTTCCTGTACTTTTTCACTTTCCGATTTGTCCTTAAACTGCGTCATCCGTTGCAACTCCCCGTAAGAACAAAAGCAACTCAATATCCAGCACAGCTCTGTATGCTCCGGACAGAGAGATTGAATAAACAAAATTGACTTCTCAGGATCGATCCCGCAGGCCAATAAATCCACTACCATATTCATGGTAGTGTGATGCAGTTCTTTCGGATCATACGGCATTGTCATAGCGTGATAGTCCACGACGCCATATATTCCTGTATAATCCTTTTGTAAGCGAACCCAATTTTGAACCGCACCGAAATAGTTACCAAAATGCATTTCACTAGTTGGCTGAATACAGGATAGGACTGTTTTTTTCTTACTCATTTTCGTTCTTCCTTTTTTTATTAATTATTCATTTCACTTCTTGGAATAAAAGCGTCAGTCACTGTTTAAAACCAAATGCTCTATGTATTAAATGTAAAATAAATAAATATTCAAAGTGAAATTTTTAATCTAATAATTGTTATAAATATTTAAATTAAGAATAATAAATACCTATAAACGGTGATTTTTTTAATAGACATATCCTAACTATAATAAAAATAAACAATGTTATCCTCGCTATCCTTAGTATAAAATAATACAAAGGTTGCCCGTAGTCCGAAGCAAGGGCGATGGCGCAGGCGACTACGGACCTACTACACCCCAAACCAGTTAAGCCTGCCCGTCTGGAGAAAGGCTTTCAGCTTAAAACCTCACAGCCTTTCCAGCCAAACCAACAATCCATTCGTATCATTGTAGTTTGTCTTATTGGCACCATAGCCTACAGCAAAGGTGAGGATGTCATGCTGCTGTAGTTGCAGCGTATCGCGATAGGAGGACGACGGATGTGTGCCAGTGATGGCATGGTAGGCCGGGTCGCCGCCGTAGCCATCGATCTGATCGTCCAGGAGATGGGTGGCATTCATGAGTATATGCACATCGGTGGAGGACAGGTTGTAGTGTATCCCCTCAAAGGTCGCCGACAGCACATACCTACCGGACACCGGCACTACATATCTCACTATGCTATACTGACCCGTACCGCTCGCCTCCATAGCCAGCTGGCCTGACCTCGCCGCCCAGTGGCCGTTTGGCTCTACTCTGGTCACGGTATCTCTGTTTTGAGCTACATACGGATAGTAGCCCGATGGGCCGCTGGCCGGATGCCACACCCCTATGATATTGCTGGTATCTGCGTAGGTGCTCAGCCTGAACATATCCAATGCCAGTGAGGTATCGGCCGAATAGCCCACCTGCCAGTCGCCTGAAGGGTTATGCTCAAATGATAGGCCGCCGGAAATAGTTGGCTGCTCATAATCACCCGCATGTTTACCACATCCTGTTAATGCAAACAGAGATACTACTATTCCATATAAAAGATATGCTCGCTTCATCTCGTGGTTTATTTGAGCAAGTGCATTTCAAATTTAAGCATTTAGACGATCACTGACCAAAGCTTCCAGCTTCACCCTTATCAAAGCCCCAACTGGCGCGAATGTTTTCCACTCGTGCCTCTTCTCGCAGTACCACTAACGGACAATAAATAATTGGTCGTGGGTTCGAGCTCCATAAGACGCCCTATCGGCAAAATTGAGGGATCACTTTCGTGCAGCGATTATTGCTTTTGCTTCCTTTAGAAGGCTATCACCCGCATCAAAATTGAAATAAGACATTATACCTGCTCCCTCGGGAGAAAACTTGTAAATATACTCTCCACCAGACAGGAAGTATTCAACCGTTATTAGTCTGCCTTCCATCACCGAGGCATAGGCATATATCATTGTATCCTTGTCATAATAGAAGTCAATTGCACCTGTAATAACATTAGCTATTCGTGATGAGTTGATAGACCTAACATTACCCTGACGATCGTATGTGATAGTGACAGGACCGTATGACGGCCCATAGGTAAAGCTCTCGTATTTATTAGTATCGATACTATGTAAAAAACTTATAGGCATCTGACGGCTGCGGAGCACCTGCACCAGGCTATCACGATCGGATATCAAAGTATCAGACGGCATAGCCTGCGCCAGGCAGGTCGCACCTGACAAGGCAAGGCAAATGATCAAGAGTGCCGTGAGTTTCAGCATCGATCAAATATAAAGATCGTCCTCGGCAAGTCGGATAAGTCTATGCCCTATTAGCGTTTTTTGGCTTGGGCCATTCCAGCTGTCCGTATTTAGAATTGATGTGTCTGTCACCGCAGCCTTACTTGCAAGCGTGCTGCTTTTTCTGCCCGGCTGAGCTTGACCCCGCCCACGATGGTCAGTGGCAGTCCGACGATCACGACAGCGATGCCTATACCTCCGACGAGGCCGATATTTACATTGGTCTGCGTGCTATAGCCGTTTGTGGTCGTCGTAGTTTGTCCATTGGTCGCGAGGCCGGCTATCATCATCACGAGCCCTCCCGCCAGCATGGTGGCGCCTGTAGCAGTGAGGCCCACACCGGCTTTGTGCTTCCGCTTTACGATAGGGGGGATATCAGGGCTGGCCCAGTTGATACGGGGTTCGTACCGTATGTCGAGGCTGTCGTAGTATCTCTGTATTTCGGCTTTCTTCGCTTCTTTTTTGGCCGCTTTTTGGGCTTCCTTCTCAGCTTGTATTTTCTCTTCCGTCGGCTCCGGAGGGGCATTGGCGAGCTTCAGCTTTGCGATGGCGGACGTGGCTATGAGGTGCATCTGGCCGTCATCTGTTTTAAACTGCACCGTACTCCTGTTTTGTTTGATCACGGTACCGGAGTAGATCGTGCTATCGGTCCAGATGATAGTATCTTTAGCAGCAGGGTTATTAGTCTGGGCAAAACCCAAAATAGAGGAGAACAGCATGATAGCTGAGAGGAACGTTTTCATGTATCGAATGGTTATTGAGGGCAATAATAGTATTTCCCTGAGAATTATAAAAGCAGGTGCATGACAGGCAGTGATCCTGTAGACCCCCATGGTCCGCGCTATACAAGAGCAGCAGGAGATCATTGCCGATCTGAAGCAACAAACCGAGAAGCAGAAAGAGGTAAATGAGGAACTTCTCGCACGCCTGAAAAAACTGAAAGCTAAATAGAGGCGGACAAATAGCCTTTCTAGTCCTCCGCAGGTGAGCCGAATTCGAATTGCTTTGCAATGCGGTTATATAGGTCCTTTCCGAGCTTTTGGTAGCATTGTGTCACTCTCGAGATGATGTCCATATCACCAGCGCCGAAGGTTTGCCCTGGTACATGGTCGAGCGCTTCGAGCACGACCTGTTTACCCGCCTTATCATAAAATATACACACGGCATCGATCTTCGCGGGCTCCTTACTGATCCCCTCGCTATAGCCGGTACTGAGGAATGTCGTGTAGATCACCAACCGGTAGTCTGCTCCCGAGGAGTCTATCTGTGCGCTGGTTTTGGTTGACTTGCCCAGTTGATTAAACTTAGTGATAAATGATTCCTTGAATTTATCTGCTGAATGCGAAGCCCAATAGGTGGGCGACAACCTGCCTTTTAGAGCTGACTTGTCAGAATATTCACCCACTACCATGCTATCAAAGGCAAGGACCACCTGTATTTTCTTAGCCTGAAGCAGTTCTGGTTTCCCTTGCTCCTGTTTTACTTTGGAAAATGCTATCCTGCCCCCTGTCGGCAAAAAAAATTGCGCGTGAGCGCTGATGGACATTACAAATAGTATAATAGCTAAGCCTGCGTTTTTCATAAATGCATATAGATGTTATGACAAAACTAAAAAAGGATCTGAGTATTCCTCATTCGGCTGCATCTATTACGCCACTTAACATCCAATTTACCCAGCATGATTATATTGCGTCCGCAAATAACCCGACCATGCGATACCCTTTACTCCTACTGCTGCTCATCACATACTCCCTCGCCGCTCAGACTACCAATGTCGAACTCCGGCGCTACAAAGCTCCGCAGGCCAAACAGGGCGTCGTAGCTAATAAGAAATATTTCATTGTCTTTTCCAATGACAGCATGGTGAAATATGACAAAGGCACAGGTCAGGTGGTGCAGGCATTCTACAGCGACAAGCTGAAGCACCTGAATAGCGGTATCATCCGTGGTGGCAATATCTACTGCGCTCATTCTAATTATCCCGCTATCCCGATGTGGAGCAGCATAGAGATATGGGATGAGAAAACGCTTCAGCATACCGGCAGCCACAGCTTTGGCATCGAAAGCGGATCATGTACCTGGATGGACATTCACAAAGGGTATTATTATGTCATGTTTGCCCACTACGCAAATCCGGGCAAGATGGAACCGGGTAAAGACGTTTCCTGGTCGCAGCTAGTGAAATACGATATGAACTGGAGGCGCGTCGGTGCATGGGTCCTGCCTCCCGCTCTCGTGCAGAAGCTAACTCCCTACAGCCTCTCTGGTGGTGTCATTACTGCTAAAGGTGAAATCCTCTGCAGCCCTCATCACAATAAGGAACTTTACCTGTTGTCCTTTCCCGACATGGGCTCCGAACTCATTTGGAAAAGCACCATACAAACACCCATCGACGGCCAGGCCATCGCACTCGATACCGATGAGAAAGATGTCCTCTGGGGCATCAGCCGCGAGACGCGTGAGGTGATCAAGACCAAACTCGTTTGGAAATAATAAGGATGATTCTATGGAATTTCAAAATCTATAAATGCGGCTCCCGCTATCCGTAGTTTATTTTAAACTACGGATAGCGGGAGAACCACAGATACTTTTATAATCGAAGAACGAAGGAATCTTAATGATTCCAAACAAAGTTTGAGGTGTTAAATTCGACCTGTCTTGTTCCGTTGTCAAAAAATTCGACTTCCACCAAAAGCGTCTTGGATTTTTTCAATCTGGTTATAAAGCGATCCGCAGAGTTAATAAACACTGTTTCAGAACTCATATCCGAAGGACCGCTCACCTGATATGTCTCTGGCTGATCACTATCGAAACGCACCTTGATCTCACCGCCATTGACAGGATTGGCCGCCAGTATTTGCCCCTTGGTCACCTTGAAATACGCCAAAGATTGGTTGTTTTTACGTGCGATCACAAGAGATGCTTCAGAACCTTCATAAGGAAATTTAAGTTTAACCGGTTCTTTAGCGTCCGTCGAACCGTAGTAGACTACTTTAGATGTCATTTTATCTGTATCTGATTCATAGGACCAGTTTTCTGCCGGCTTCTTTACATCTTCAGCGCTCGCACTACCAGATGACGATGATGTTTTTTTGTCATCGCCGGAGGCCAAAGCGATAATGACAAAGAAGGCAATAGCTAAAACGGATAAAGCATAATTTTTACGGGTAGGATTCAACATGGTTTGGTTTTTTATTATTTAAGTAATGTATATAAGAAATTAATGTGGCCACTAATATAAAAATGAAATCGGTTATATCAAATGTCCCCGGGATAAAATGTAGAGCCTGTCCTAATTCCAATGCGCATCCTATGACGGGTGCCACGGTTATCCAAAAAACAGAATGAACAGAAAGCCTGTAATCCCAGATCATTAGCATTAGATTGGTAAAAGAATACACCCACAAAGCATCCGGTAAACTATAGATCACCCATGATGATGGATGAAAGGAATAATCACCGGCTCGTAAACCGGAAAGAATGCCTTTAACACCCAACATATCAATCCATTTGAAAAAGATAATTGAAGCCGGCCTGTATCTCAAATAAATGAATGCCCCGACACATAATGGCAATAAAATATTCAAAATAAAATTCCTCATATATCTCATGATCCGTCGGCGCCCTTCTATCAAACTTATGACAATTTCGCATTTTTCCTAATTTCATCCTCAAAAAACCATCATGCCATACGCACCTATCCACGGCCTCCAGCTATATTATGAGATACACGGCAGCGGTTCTCCGCTGGTGCTGCTCCACGGAGGTGGCTCTACTATTGCGTCTGCATTCGGGCGCATCCTGCCACAGCTCGCGCTGACGCATCAAGTCATCGCAATAGAGTCGCAGGCGCACGGCCATACGCGCGACATCGACCGCGTCCAGACTTTTGAGAGTGATGCCGATGATGTGGCCGCATTGCTAAAGCACCTTGGCATTACACAGGCCGATATCCTCGGTTTTAGCAATGGAGGCACGACAGCCCTTCAGATAGCCATCCGCCACCCGCAGATAGTCCGCAGACTGGTCCTCGCTGCTGCCACTTACCGCCGTGATAGCATGATACCGGGCTTCTTTGATAGTATGGCGCAGGCTACGCTGGACACGATGCCCCAGCCGCTGCAGGAGGCCTACCTGACTGCCAATCCCAACCCCAAAGGACTGCAAGCGATGTTTGACCGGGACGTAGCGAGGATGATAAACTTTAAAGACATTGCGGATCCGGATATCAGGGCCATACAGGCTCCCACATTGGTGATCAACGGGGACAACGAGGTCATCCTCGCCGAACATGCATTTACGCTGTCCCGTACGCTGCCGCATGCACGGCTAGCCATATTGCCTTGCGGGCATGGTGACTACCTCGGAGACATCCTCTCAGCTGATCCCCATAGTAAAATCCCGACTTTGGTTGTGGCTATGATAGAGGAGTTTCTCGCAGGATAGGCGCGAGCCTTGCCGATCAATAAAAAAGGATTGTATTATTCTGCCTGCTAATCCCAATGCTCTATTGCATTACGATACCTTCCTTAGTTCCCCAAACTGCTGCTGGATAAATGGAATCGAGATCCGCGCATCCCTCTCCAGCGACCGCCTGACCGCAGTGAAGAAGTCAATGAACTTATTGAAGTTAGACGGCTTTTGGAAATAGGCATCGGCTCCATGCTGGATGCAGGCCAGAATATCCCCCCTGTTGTCCGAGTTCGTCAGGATAAAGACGGGTATATGAGAAAAACGTTTATCTGTTTTTATAAGCCTGAGTAGTTCTACTCCGCCCATTTTGGGCACATTCAGATCGAGGAAGATGGCATCGATCACATCGCCCTCCACCACACTTTGCTCAAGAGCGGCAAAACCTTCCTCAGTATTATAATATGTTTTCAGTATGGCGATTTCTTCCAGTCCTGACATTCTTGCTGCTTCTATCATCAGGCGCATCTCCGCTTCGCTATCATCTATTGCGAGGATACTGTGTTTAGGTTTTTCGGGCATAGGATTTTTTCCTATCCGTTACATATGCCGTGCCGTTTTCTGGGAGGTGTCACATCAGTATATCAGTTACCCCATGTTCCTGCAGATATTCTTTGAAGTTGTCCTGGATGTATCTATTCAGCGCCAGCGAGATATAGTGTTTTAGATTTTGATTAGGAGTTCTTCCGTCTTCTTCACTTACTATATACCCTTGTCGCAGGGTATGATCATAGAGATCATTTTCTATATCTGCTTGTGAGGTCTGCGATGCTCTTGCTTGCCAAAACGTATTATCTGATGCAACGATACCGAAGACCGGCTCATAGCGCTTTGGGTTACTGTTACTTGCTATTTCAAATCCAACTTCTACGTTGTCATTTAGTACTTCATCCAGTATGTCCAGAAGCCTGTCCGTAGTAATATTCATTTGTGTCATAATTTCTCTAATGGTTAAAAAATCTTCACATTTTAGCCGCTCAAAATTTGCGCCAACCGGATCGAAATACTGCCGTAGCCTGACCATTGAGCTTTCCCGCTTCACGCTCTGTGGGATATACATATTTTATCTCACCTCATATTCTCTGCCCGAAACATCCTAAGTTAGCCCTGAGAAAAATATGAATCACCCCCTTCCCCATCGTGAGGTCACCCTGCCCGCATACTATCAGCATAGGGTCTTATTTCTGGACCCTGCAGAGATATATGCCCGCATCAGTGTCCAGCCTTTTGCACGCCATCAGAAGCCTGAGCATGTCGGGCTGAAGGTCATGTTCCCTAAACGGAGCGACAGGATCTGCTCATGCGGCTGCGGTACTCCGCTTGGCCCCCGGAGGAGCCGTTGGGCCTCTGACGATTGTGCGGCTTTCGCGGCTGACATCTATGCAATTATCTACGGCCAGCGTGACACCATTAAGTATTACCTGAAACATTACAATGGCTACAAATGTAAATGCGGCCGTGTGAGAAAAATGAAAGTAGACCACATCATCCCCGTCAAACATGGCGGCGGCGGATGCTGGCTGAGCAATTATCAATTCCTTTGCCATGCATGCCACGTGGAGAAAACAAAAGTGGATTTCGGTTGGAAGGGAAAATAAGGCCTATACCTCATCGATTCCAAACACTTTCATGTCTTTGGCAGAAAAGTTGACCAGGAGTTTATACTTCCCTTCTTGCCTCCCGGGCCACTAAATCCACATCAGAAAATTTATATTAATTAAAAAAACTCTTACATTGGATATCAAATCAGTCCGAAATAGATTAAAATATTAATTCCTTAACCAAAACAAAAAAACATGAAAAGCATTTCAATCCTCTCCATCATGGCCTTAGGACTTTCGCTATGCCTCGCGTCATGCAATAATGAACCTAAACCGGCAGAAACAACACCGGCACCAACCGCTGCTGTAGATACCACCCCAAAGGCAGCACCGGTATTCCAGCCATACAAGGCTGTACTGGTCGAGCATACGGTGAAAGATTTTGATAAATGGTTTGAAGTTTTCAAGGCCAGTGATTCGATCCCTAAGAGCTATGGCTTAGCCAATCCCGGCGTAGGACGCGGCCTGGAAAATGATAAATGGGTAATAGTCTATAATAGGGCCGCTGACATAGCTAAGGCAAAAGAATTTGCAACATCACCTGCGCTGAAAACTGCTATGGGCAAAGCTGGCGTAAATAGCGCACCTAAGATAAGCTATGTAGATGTCATCTTCGACGATACGACCAAGATCCCGCAGAATGAACGACTGATGGTAACACATCACGTCAAAGATTTTGATGCATGGAAGAAAGCTTTTGATGCCGAAGGAGATGCTGCCCGCGCCGCAAACGGCCTGGTACTGAGGGGCATGACGAGGGGCATTGAGGATCCCAATACTGTGAGCATACTTTTTGCTATCACGGATATGGCCAAGGCCAAAGCAAGAGTAGCCTCCCCTGAACTAAAAAAGATCATGACCGACGCCGGTGTAGATGGCAAACCATCTATCAACTGGTTCAAATGGGTCATGTAAGCCAATAAGATGAACAAAAACCAGATGGCGCCGCAGCAATGCAGGCGCCATTTTTTTGTCGCTATCCCGGAGTATATCACCACCATTTAGATCATTTATCTACGTATTTTTGTCTCCGTACTCAAAGGCATAAAAAATGGAAATAGGCATAGACAGTTTCGTAGCCCGCTTCAATAGCGAAGGAGCAGATACCTACAATAGCAAGGATGCAATGAGGGAATTGCTGGACAGGATAGCCTATGCTGATGAAGTAGGATTGGACATCTTTGGTATCGGTGAGCATCACCGCAAAGAATTCCTCGACTCGGCACCGCACGTGATACTCGCAGCAGCAGCGGGCCGTACCAAGCGCATCCGCCTCACCAGCGCTGTCAATGTACTCAGCGCCCAGGACCCGGTACGCACCTTTCAGAATTTCGCCACCCTCGATCTCGTCTCTCAGGGACGGGCCGAAATGGTCGTTGGGCGCGGTTCCTTCATAGAGGCCTATCCACTCTTTGGCCTCAATCTCGAAGACTATGATGATCTCTTTGCAGAGAAACTGGATTTGCTCCTAAAGATCCGAGACAATGAATTCGTAACATGGAAAGGCAAGTTCCGTCCGGCTATGAATAATCAACCTGTGTACCCCCGTCCCCTGCAAGACCCGTTGCCTATATGGCTTGGTGTTGGTGGTACACCGGAGTCATTTGTTCGTGCCGGCGTTTTAGGACTGCCACTGATGGTGGCCATTATAGGTGGGGAAACACACCGCTTTGCACCACTGGTCGACCTCTATCGCGAGGCAGGCAAACGAGCCGGACATTCACCAGACAAACTAAAGGTCGGTCTCCACTCCATGGGCTACGTGGGCCGCACGACAGAGGAAGCTATAGACATCTTCTATCCTAACTTCGCCGTCTCCATGTCCACCGGCATCGCCAAAGAGCGCGGCTGGCCGCCGATGACCCGCGGACGCTTTGATGCACAGGTGGGGCCGCAGGGTGCATTCCTGATCGGCAGTCCGGAGGAAGTAGCTGAAAAGATCAAACGCCACAGCGAGGCGCTGGGTGGTATCGTACGCGTCACCTTCCAGATGGATGCAGCCAATCTCTCTCACGAGAATCTCATGAAGTCCATCGAACTGATAGGTACCAAAGTTTCTCCGCTGGTCAATAAGTAAGTCATGCCATCGCATGACTTAGGTCATATCTCTGTCCATACGTACACTGTATCTTCGACACATGAAAAAGAAACCATTTATCCTATACGCATTATTAGGACTGCTATTGTTTCAGGGTATAGGCGCAATGGGTGGCGGAGGCGCGCTGATGATCAGGCCTGACGGCAGCATACTGCATATGCCTTTATCACCGCTGGCAGAGTCCGTTTTCCCCAACTACCTCATACCCGGCCTCATCTTGTTCTTTATCCTGGGAGTATTTCCCGTATTTACATTTTATCTTCTGCTGCGACAGCCGCAATGGCATTTTCTGGGTGCATTAAATATCTATTCCGACCGCTATGTAGGATGGATGTTTTCCCTTTTCATCGGTATCAGCCTTATCATCTGGATGTATGTAGAGCTCGTCGAGATCGGCTATGGTTCTATAGTCCAGACGATATATTTTGTGTTGGGATTACTGATCCTTATCCTCACGCTCACACCCGGAGTGATGAAATACTACGAGCGAAAAATCAGTTCTTAAAATAGCGAATTGATAGATCCCGGCGGTACCTTGCCGATATGCTTGTAGGCTAACTCTGTCGCTTCCCGTCCACGCGGAGTGCGTTTCAGGAAACCGAGCATAATCAAATATGGTTCGTAAACTTCCTCCAGTGTACCCGGCTCCTCTCCCACTGCGGTGGCGATGGTATTGATACCCACAGGACCGCCTTTGAACTTCTCGATGATCGTCGTGATGATCCTATTGTCCATATCGTCAAGACCGAGTGCATCTACATTGAGCGCTTCCAGCGCATAGCGGGCTATTTCCAGTGTGATCGTGCCATCGCCTTTGATCTGTGCAAAGTCGCGCACACGGCGCAAGAGTAGATTGGCAATACGCGGTGTACCCCGGCTACGACGGGCTATCTCAAAAGCTGCAGCCTCTACGATCGGCGCCTCCAGTATATCCGCAGAACGAATAATGATGCCTGACAATACCTCCGGTCCATAATATTCCAACCGGCATGTGATACCAAAACGCGACCGCAATGGTGCAGTAAGCAACCCTGAACGCGTCGTAGCACCCACGAGTGTAAATGGATTAAGGCCTATCTGTATGGTACGCGCATTAGGCCCCGTGTCGATCATAATGTCGATCTTGTAGTCCTCCATCGCGCTGTAGAGGTATTCCTCTATCACCGGCGACAGGCGATGTATCTCATCTATGAAGAGTACGTCGTTCGCCTCCAAATTCGTCAGCAGTCCT
This sequence comes from Bacteroidota bacterium, assembly GCA_025963485.1. Taxonomy (GTDB): domain Bacteria; phylum Bacteroidota; class Bacteroidia; order Chitinophagales; family LD1; genus UBA1941. The sequence continues at coordinate 84,694 of JAOQAO010000074.1, forward strand.
GCGAGGTCTCCTGGTTTCTCCAGCACGGGTCCTGAAGTGATCTTCATATTGACCCCCATCTCCAGTGCTACGATATGAGAGAGTGTCGTTTTACCGAGTCCCGGCGGGCCATGCAGTAATACGTGGTCCAGCGCCTCACCACGACGCTTGGCAGCTTCGATGAAGATGAATAAATTCTCTATGATCTGGGGCTGCCCTTTGAAGTCGTCTATGCTCCTCGGGCGGAGTGCCTTTTCTACTTCGGCATCCTCCGATGAAAACTTTTCTTTGCTGGGATCTATGTTCGGATTCACCCTGTGAAAATAGTAAAACCTGAGATAGCTTGCCGGGTATTTGCTACCATTGCGCAGATACCGCCCCGATGACAGTGAAGTACTGCCCTTGCGCTGTTTTGAATCTGGCGTTGCACAGCGTCATGATGATATCGCCATTGGAGTAGGTTAGGTATATCTTGCCGCTGACCGAGTGGCTAGTCCCGTACGAGACATAGCAGTCACCTGAGCTAAATGCCGATGTCGAGTCCAGGTCGCTGATCGTAGGAACGTTTGGCGTAGTACTGCTACTGAAATAAATATCGAGCTGACGGCTGCCGCTGGGTGAGTTGCTGTATACAGTCCGGTAAGCCCCGCTATAACTGGTGTGATAAAAATTGGGGTCGTAATAATAGTAATCATTGCCTAGCAAGGTGGATGTGAGGGTATAGTTGTTAGGCACACTGCAAGGCACACTTAGGGTAGACGACACCTGAAAGGTGGCAGGATCACTCTCACAGCCTCCGGAAACCGCCTTGACAGAATAGGTGCCATAGTTAGTATTATTATAAAAATTCAGGTAAAGCTCGCTTCCGCTGTACTTGAAATTATTAGGCCCGGTCCAGATCAGTGTCGTACCAGGATCGGCCTGCGCGGTTACATAATTATTTCCGCCACTCGCTACCACTACCTGGCTCTGCACCCTGGGTTGAGATGGTTTAGTACCGGTACATGGCAGCTGCTCGTCTGTCACCTTGGCGCATCCACTCATCATTGCGGCTATCGTGATATATAGGATTATTCTTTTCATCTTGTCGTTATAATGGTTTAGAATACTAAAGCTCCGATGCCTATTTTGATCTGAAGCAGATTGGACAACATCGCATCCACTGCGTTTACATATTTATAAACTGCGTCAGGACTACTATTGGTAGATAGCGCGCTGCCTGCTATTCCAGCCCGGATGCCCGTACTGAGGGGTATATTGACATCGCCCTCTACACTGATCAGCAGCCTGTTGGCGATGATGATATTCCTGCCCATACCAAAGCGAAAAGCTACATCATGCGATACTACCTTCAGATTCCTGTTATAACTGTCGCTTCCATAGTTGGTAGGTACAGTGGCCTGCAGGTGGTCGGTGGTCATCTGATAGTTGAGCCCCAGGATGATATACCTGCCGAGTGGCGCTATGAAACCTTTATTTGATCGGAAGAATTTGACATATATCCCTACCGTATTAGCAGATATCCTCCGGTTGCTGAAACTGACGGTCCCGTCGGTAGCGTAGTCATAACGATTTTTGCCGAAGGCAGAGGAATAGTCAAAACGCGTGTACTGGAGGCCTATAGAATGCTTGCGGGTGATGACATAGTCAGCCTGTACATTGTGATACAGGTATGGGCGATAGCTTTGCTTAAAGTCATTCCATTGGGGGCTGATACCCCCTTGGTACTGGAGCAGAAACTTAAGGCCCATATAGCCGGGTATTTTTTTTGCCTCAGCGCTGACAGATACTGCCACCACTATCATGAGCAGGTATATTTTCTTCATTTTTCTTTGGTTTTAGCGGATGGCGCAGTGTGCATCTGTTCAAATGTGTCAAAGATGTGTGAGTTGAGTATGCTTGGGCCGGTCTTATTATTCACCTCGCGGAAATTGACCATCTTGATCCTGTCCGTCTTTACATCATACATGATATTGAAATAAAAGGTATAGTGTCCCCTATTGATCAGCGGGCTAAGCGTGAAAGGCAATATAACAGGTAATAAGGCGCTCGTCACCGCCAGGCCTATCGTACTTTTCCTAAACTCCTCGTATGATACTACGCCTGTCCACAGGAAGTAATCGGTATTGTATTTTTTGGCCATCGCGGCTATACGCTCCCGCTCAGGATATATAGCACGCGTGTCAAAGGGACTGCTCAGACGCTCTGACACGTACTCTTCCAGTTCGGCTATATCGTTCATCTTCTCGACTTCGCTTGCGCCGAGCTTCTTGGAGTCGAGCACTTCGATGTCGAGTTTGGCTTTGCGGGCGTTTAGCGCAAGTCGTTGAGAGAAATCTATCTGGCCTCCTTCAGATTGGAGGTATTTGTTCTTGCTTTTCTTTTTGGAGATATCTGCATTGATCCGCGCATAATATGGATTAATGATCAGTACGCGGTCTATACCTAGTTCATAGACCTTGCTGCTCACGGTGGAGCGCCTGTGTATCACCAGGTCTTCCGCGTCTTCTTTCTTTTGCGCGGTTTCCGCCTCGCTGAAGTATTTGGAAAGCCAGGGGTCCTTCATATATTCTACCAGCGCATATTGTGCATAGTAGCCTTTACCCTGTTTGATCTCTTCTTTCTTGACCACGAGCTGATTCTTGATTTTTTCGTACTTGCTTCCGCTTTCATTTACCGTATCCCTGATCGCAGCGCGGGATGAGGAATCGGCAGGAGCAGCATGCACTGTATCAACAGCTGCTCTTTGCGTATCGCCGCTGAGTATATGAGCCGGAGGCGCTACATCGCTGAAATAGTCTAATTTGACATCACTCGCCACGAGCAGGTCTATGATGTATTTGGTTTCCTCATCGATATCCCTATCTTTTGGGTATTGCTTTTTGAGTTTGGCTGCATACGCCATGGCCAGCACCTTAATATCGGCTGAGCGGCTTGAGTCCATTTTTTGAATCAGATAGTTGATCGCCTCCGATTTCCCTTCTACTTCTTTGTACGAAGTGTGTACTTTATCAAAATCGCTTGATCCTGCATAGCCCGCCAATCCGCTCAGGGAGGCGAGTATCGATTTTTTCAGGTACAAATTGTCAGGGTATTTGCGTAGCAGCATGTATGAATTATAGATAGCCGCTTCATAATCATGCCTGAGCATATATAACCTGCTGAGCTCAAACCGGGCGGTTTCCCGCATTAGTTCAAACTGATCCTTGCTCACCAGATAGTCGCTTTTGCCGCTATTATCCACGTTGGCTATTTTGGCCTCTATCGCAGCCCTGCGGGATTTGATACTGGGGTGGGTACTCTTCAGATTCTCCTCATCGTCTTTCGTATTTATCGGTGTAGTCTCATCCGGCATCAGAGACTTGGGGATACGATACGAGCTGTTTTCAAAGAGAGACTTATCAAAGCTAATATCGTCAAAGGGCAGGTAGGAGTATTTCAATACATCAAAAACACCTATCAGGTGAGCGCTGCTGTAGTCCGTATTCTTAAAAATATCAAAGCCCTTTTCGTCAGCCTCAGCCTCTTGCTCCTTAGTAAAAGAACAACTGGCAATATACTTCTCGTCTTTGCTAAAGCTCTTGTAGGTGCCTTTGCCACGCTCGATCTTCTCCGCCTCTACCGCCCGGTTTATCGCGTGCTTGCTCTTATAATGTATGACCTCATGGCTAATGACATAAGAGAGTTGTGCTTCATTCTCCAGCTGGGCCAGCATACCCATGGTCACAAACACAATTCCCTGATTGGTCGCGAATGCATTTACAGAAGGTGATTTGAGGATATAGAACCGCAGTTTGGCCCTCGTGTCCTTATCACGATCGAGCACTTTGGTGGCCACGTTATTTACATATTGCGTCATCGGATCATTAAAAAGGACTTTGCCGCTGAGTAGCATATCATCTATCTGGAAACTGCTCTCCAGAATGAACTGATCTTTGGTAGTTTTGTTCTTGCCTTTTTCGCCTTTGAGATGGACCCTCTCACTGGCATATTTGTCGGATGATAGTGTGGTAAAATCTTTTGGTAGCTGTCCTTTTGATCGCAGCGGCTCGTAGTCCGTATTAAACGAGGATTGGGGATATGCGACGACTGCTGTCAGCAGTAGCACACAGAGGGCTAAGTATGTTTTCATAAGAGTGTACGATGAATATGTGAAAATAGATAAACATCTAAAACATCAAAATATATTTTTCAGAACAAACATATATATTTATTTAGTATTTTCCTTTCTTTTCGACGTCTTAGCTCAACTATTTTATATTTGCTACATGTACAGATACAGTCTCCGCCTTTCGTTTTTTTTCCTTGTGCTCGCCACGGTTTATGCAGGACTGACGGCCTTTTCTGATGGCCAGGTACTCTGGTGCGAGCGTCCTTTCAAGACTACTCCTATCCCCATACTGAAACGCATCGCCTTCGGCTCATGCGCCCATCAGAAAAAACAAGAGTACATCCTCGGCGAGATAGCCAAACTCAAACCCGATCTGATGGTCTACCTCGGGGATAATATCTACGCCGACACAAAGGACATGCGCGTCATGCGCGAGAAGTATGGTATGCTGAGTTGCAAGCCTGAGTTTCGTAAGCTACTGCAGGCTACTAATGTGATCGCTACCTGGGACGATCACGACTATGGGCAGGACGATGCCGGTAGCGAATACCCGATGAAAAAAGAGTCCAAAGAGATGTTCCTTGAGTTTTGGAATGAACCAAAGAACTCTGACCGCTATAAACACGATGGCATATATACCTCATACTACTATGGCGACTCAGCGCATAGAGTTCAGATCATATTGCTCGACCTCCGCTCCTTCCGTTCTCCTCTCATCGGCAAGGACTACCACTACCAGATCAATAACGATAGCCTGGCCTATATGATGAATGCCGAAGAATGGGCATGGCTCAAGGCTGAACTCCAAAAGCCAGCGCGCATACGCCTCATCGGAAGCGGCACACAATTCTGCACCGATCCCAATGGTTGGGAAACATGGGGCAATTTCCCACGCGAGCAGGAGCGCATGTTTGACCTGATCAAGTCCACCAGAGCAGAAGGTGTTGTTTTTATGTCCGGAGATGTACACTATGCCGAGCTCTCGGTCCGAAAGGTCAAGGGCCTTTATCCTATCTGGGATATGACCGCCAGCGGCCTCACACAGGTGGAGTTCAAATCATCGCACAATCAATACCGCGTTGGCAAAACCATCAACTCCCGCAACTTCGGCATGATAGACATAGACTGGGACAAAGCCGATCCCGAACTTCTCATACGCGGTTATGATTTCGCTGCTCGCGAGCGGATCGTACAAACGGTGAAGCTCAGTGAATTGAAGTTCTAGAATATCACAAAAAATCGACCTATGGGAAGATGCATATGGCTTTTCTCTTTATTGTTCCTTTATACTGCTTGTGACGGTCAGAGTGCTGGAATGCAATATGACTTATTGATGAATGCCTATCAGCATAAGGACATGGTACTTTTACGGAAAATTTGTAAAGATCTTTCTGCAGAAAATAAAACCCAACCCGCCTTTCCCAATGATACGGTCAGATGTATTTATAACGTTGCGAAAAATGTGCTGCCAAAGTTATATCCGGATAGTCATGGATCGGATTCTGATAAGTATCTGATATTTCCCACCCAACTGGAATATGGTGTCGTAGAGGAATTAGATCCCGATAGTGTCATCATTCATAGTCTCCTGAAATCTCAGGATAAAGAAACCCATGACAGTTTTTCTCTTATTAAAAAACACGCTTCCGATTCAGCTTTTAATCGGTCGATACAAATATATATCAGGGCTAAGTCAGCGTGCAATCAAAATTACGCCCCATATAATACCATACGAAGGCCACAGTCCTTATACCCGGATATGTTCATGGAGGTTTTTTATGATATAAAGAGACCAAAATCTGATACGCTCAGAGATTTCCAACCAACAAACGGAGGGAGGTTCATTTTCCAGAATGATTCTATGGTATCCATACTTACACACTTCCTCGCCTGCGATACCCCAGAGCGGAAAAAACGGCGTAAGTTTCTTGAAAAGGTCATTTCTCTTCCTAAACTCGAAGCGTATTTACCCCTACAGAAATATCCGCAAAAGGAAAATTTGAGATATGCCTTTAAATACCAGGATAAAACGGTATTACTTGATTCGTTCCGTTTTTCATTTTCATCACCGTATATAGAAAAGATAGTATTAGACCGGCATTTAAATTTTGCTATGGTATATTACGCAGATTTCTTCCCGCTATCAGAAATGCTATTCCGTCGTAATAAAGATCACTGGGACCTTGTAAATGTCCTCACTATCAATTACGAAAGTATTTCTATCGAAACAAACCATAATTGACTTTTTTTATTTACACGCCTTCCTCCGCCTGATCTCGGTAGTCAGTAGCCTTAGTTCTCTACCCATTTGCCCCGACACAGATGTATTCTCCTGCGCCCTGCGCATAAGATACGGTATCACATCTTTCACTGGCCCATAAGGCAGGTACTTTGACGCATTAAATCCCAGCCACGCCAGATTGAAAGTGATGTTATCGCCCATACCATACAGTTGCGAGAAAAGTATATGCGGATGCTTGCGGTCTATCTTTTTCGCATCGATCTCTTTGATCGCTTTCATATTGGATTCCTCGCTTTGCGAAGCGATGCAGACGTATACGTGATCGAGATGATCGAGACAAAGCTCCACTGCTGCGTCATAGTCTTTATCTACGCCTGTTTTATCATCATGTATGGGAGACTTGTCTCCTTTCTGAGTCGCACGGTCGCGCTCCTTCTCCATATAGGCGCCGCGTACAAGTTTGGCACCGAGTATATAGCCGCCCTTCTTTGCTGCAGCTAGCTGCCTGTGTAGATAGTCGAGCCTGTCCCATCTGTAGTGCTGGAAGGTATTATATACGATGGCCTTTTTCTTATTATGCTTTGCCATCATCTCCTCGGTCAGTGAGTCGAGTGTATCTTGTATCCACGACTCCTCGGCATCCACATATAGACCGACATCATTCTTCACTGCAGATTCACATACTTTCTCAAAGCGCACTACTACCCTTTTGAGTTCTTCTTCCTCGGCCGAGGTCAGCTTTTTACCATCTTGTATTTTTTCAAACAGATCAAAGCGCCCGAATCCCGTGATCTTGATACAAAGCACCTTCACATCCTTATTTTTACCTGCGAACTCCAGCGCCTCGATGTTCTTCTCTATGGTTTTGTCAAAATCTTCTTCGCGCTCTTTCAACTCCACACCATAGTTGAGCATAGCATAGGCGCCACTCTTCTTCAGCTTGGCTATGGTCTTTTTACATTCTTCGAAAGTCTCTCCTCCACAGAAGTGGTCATACACTGTCACGCGAAACAAAGGAGAGATAGGCAGATGTATCTTTAGAGCAAAGCCTGCGACCGATGTACCCAGGCTAACGAGCTTATTATTACCTATCAGGGAGAAAAGCCATTTGGCCTTTTGAAGTTCCGTGTCAGTCTTATGCGCAAAGGCCACCTCAGTATTTTCAAATATGTCTTTATCTATCGGAATCATGGTGCAAAGGATAGAAAACTCCTCCACTTACAGAAACTATCCACAAAGTCCAGGGCTGATATAAATAATTAGTATTAACCCATACATTTGCTTCAACTGGTGATAAACATCAAATCCCCCTCTCCACAAGTGTGGAGAGGGGCGAATTAATTTGCCTAAGCAAATTAATTGGGGTGAGGTGATGCGTCAATCATGTAAGCAGATAAAAATGATCACACAAATAATATTTCTGATAATAGGCATCGTTATCGGTGCTGCTATCGGCTATTTCGCTTTCAATAAAAAACAAGACAACTCAGCGCAACTCGTCTCCGACGAAAGGGTCCGCGCTGCCGAAGCTGTGTCTGAGAACCTCCGCCGCGATATACTCTCTGCAAAAACCGAAACTGCTCAGGAGCGCAACAAAAGCGAAGACCTCCAGATCAAACTGGCCACGCTCCAGAATGAGAATACCAATGTGATCCAAAGGCTCTCCGAGCAAAAGATCCAGCTCGAAGACCTGCAAGCCAAATTCACCAAGGAGTTTGAAAATCTCGCTAACCGGATACTGGATGACAAGAGCAAAAAATTTACTGAGCAGAATGAGACGCAACTCAAGAGTATCCTCGACCCGCTACGCGACCGCATACAGAACTTCGAAAAGCGCGTCAACGAGACCCACAACGAGTCGGAGAAAGAACGCAGTGCCCTCCGCGAGCAGCTTCGCATCATGGCCGATATGAATAAGCGCATGAGTGACGAAGCGCTCAACCTGACCAAGGCTCTCAAAGGCGACAGCAAGAAACAAGGTAACTGGGGTGAGCTCATCCTTGAGAAAGTACTGGAGAAATCCGGCCTGACCAAGGGACGCGAATACGACGTGCAGCAAAGCTTCACACTGGAGGATGGCTCGCGCCTGCAGCCCGATGTCATTGTGCACCTGCCTGACGGCAAAAACATCATCGTGGATAGCAAGGTCAGCCTCGTGGCTTACGAGCGCTATATAAGCTCCGCAGATGATGACAAGATCATCCATGAGGTCCACCTCAAAGAGCATATCAACTCCATGCGTATGCATGTGAAGGGATTAAGCGGCAAGAGCTACCAAAATCTCTACGGTATTGGTTCTCCCGATTTTGTTTTACTCTTTATTCCTATCGAGTCAGCCTTTTCACTGGCCATCTCGCATGATAATGAGATGTTCAATGATGCCTTTGAGAAGAATGTCGTATTGGTCAGCCCCACTACGCTGCTAGCGACCCTCCGCACCATATCCAATGTCTGGAAGCTCGAAGACCAGACACAAAACGCCATAGAGATAGCCCGTCAGGGAGGAGACCTCTATGACAAGTTCGTCGCCTTCGTCGAGGACCTGATAAAGGTCGGTAAACTCATGGATGATAGTAAGAAATCCTACAGCGAAGCCATGAATAAACTCTACGATGGCAAAGGCAATCTCATCAACCGCGCCGAAAAAATGAAAAAGCTGGGCGTCAAAGCTAATAAGCAGTTGCCGCAAGGGCTGCTGGATAGGGCTGTGGAGGAGTAGTCTAAGATTCTCTAAAAAAGTCACAATTCCGGCCCAACACCCCAATGTTTACCATTTTTATCCGTTTAATACATTAGTCTATGGAAATGTATTCTATTTTTAGCGCCTCTAAAATTAACGATGGACGAATTTAAAGATCATACCAGTTACCGACCAGGCCAGCCTGCCTCATCAGGCAGTTCGCCTTTTATGCCTCTTATCTACTCCCTGCTCATTGTCTTTGGCGTTATGCTGGGTTTCGTAGTAGCTCATGTCACTGCCGGTAAAAAAACACCACTCTCTCAAGGCAGCGGGAAATATGACAAGCTTGAGGATGTCATCAGCTTCATCAAAATGAAGTATGTCGATACCGTCAATGCAGACCAGCTCGCAGACAATGCGATAGAGAAAATGCTGTCTTCCCTCGATCCGCATTCGGTCTATATCCCTAAAAAAGACCTCGAGCAAACCAACGAATCCCTCGATGGCAACTTTGAGGGTGTGGGTATCGAGTTCTTCCTGGTGCAAGATACTATCACTGTCGTTTCTGCTATATCCGGTGGACCTTCAGAGCTCGTAGGCATCCATGCCGGTGACCGCATTATCAAAATAGAGGATACCACCGTGGCAGGCATCAAGCTCAAAAATGAAGATGTGATCCATAAACTTCGTGGCCCGGGTGGCACTACCGTGCATGTCAGCATCCTGCGCAGTGGCGAGAAAAACCTGAAAGTATTTGCCATCAAGCGCGACAAGATCCCTTTATATAGCATCGATGCCGGCTACATGATAGATGCGCAGACGGGTTATATCAAGATCAACCGTTTCAGTGCTACTACATATAAAGAGTTCCACAAAAAACTGAAGGAGCTAAAGACCAAGGGCATGACCAAACTCATGATCGACCTGCGCCAAAATCCAGGCGGCTACCTCAATGCAGCTACCGAGATCGCGGACGAACTCCTCGACGACTCCAAGATGATCGTCTATACCAAAGGTAAGTCGGTCGAAAAAGTAGAATATAAATCTCAAAGACCGGGTGAATTTGAAAATGGTAAGCTGACACTGCTTATAGATCAGGGCTCTGCATCCGCTTCTGAGATCCTCTCAGGTGCTATGCAGGATTGGGACAGGGGCACTATTATCGGCCGCACATCCTTTGGCAAGGGCCTCGTACAGGAGCAGTATGAACTGCCAGACGGGTCTGCGCTCAGGCTCACTGTAGCACGCTACTACACGCCATCTGGCCGCTGCATCCAGCGCTCATATAGCAAGGGCTCCGAGGAATACTATAACGAGATATCTGACCGCTTCAAGAAGGGCGAATTTATGCATGAGGATAGCTCGATGATACGCGATACCACAGTTTACAAAACAGCCAAGGGCCGTATCGTCTACGGCGGTGGTGGTATCAAACCGGACATTTTCGTTCCTCTGGATACGACAGAGGACTTCGACTATCTCTACCGTGCGCGTGTGATGATCCCTGAGTTTATCTACAAGCACTACTCTGCAGATCCGGGTATGCTGGATAAATACACTACACTGGAGCAATACAATGCCAACTACAAGGTACCGGCTGAGATGCTGGCTGAGTTTAAGGCCACGATGAGCAAAGACAGTGCGAAGCTCGATGAAAAGCGTTTCGCCAAACTCGGCAATCGTGTCGACCAGTACATCAAGGCATACCTGGCCAAACAAAAATGGCAAACAGACGGCTTCTACTATATCCTCAATCAGGATGACAAGGTAGTAGCTAAGGCGCTGGAGGAGATGAAAAAATAGAAGGCGATCGCTGCTTTCATTTCATCACTACATCGCGTCACTTTGCTGCTGTTTTCATACATCTGGGACAGATTATTACCTTATTCCCTGCTATAATTATACATTTGTCATACTAATGTCATAATTATGGAATACCACAAGATCGTCCTCATACATCGTATCCTCGTTTCTCTTTTCCTGCTTCACTATGTGGTGAAGGGATACTTCCTCATCGCCGATAAAAAAGAAACACTCGCTGGCTACACTGCCAAAACCAAAATAGCAGAGATGGTCCTCAGCGCATTATTCCTTGCTTCAGGTATATATCTGGTCGCCGCGGGACCGGCACTCTCCATGCTGATGTATATCAAGCTGGCCCTTGTATTTGCCTCTATCCCACTAGCCATTATCGGATTCAAAAAAGGCAACAAGATATTAGCCATTATTGCCATCTTATTTCTGATAGCTGCCTATGGCCTCGCAGAGATAAGCGCCAAGCATTATAAAAAAGAAGATAAAAAGCCTGTAGATACCAGCAATATAACTTCTGGACCTGTCGCAGTCGGACAAGATATTTACAAAGCTAAATGCCTTGACTGTCACGGCGCTAAAGGCGATGCGGGGTTAGCCGGAGCTAAGAACCTACGAATAACCCAACTGACGGACGATCAAATAAAGGATGTCATCCACAATGGCAGACCTGGTATGAATCCTTTTCCCGCCATTGAAGAAGACCAACTCAATGGCCTTGTGGCTTATATCAGAACATTGAAATAAGTTCGGAGCTGATTAGAAGCCAACCCGCAGGCTACCCGTCAGTTAGGGACAAATATTAGATGCACAGTGCAGTAATGAACTATACAAGCTCCGAACCACCCCGAAAAAACAACATTTTGTCACCCTGAGGGAAACGAAGGGTCTGCGGAAGAACAGGTCACTCTCGCTCAGGATTGAGAAACCGCCAGTTAGGATTGGACTCTGTGATTAGCTTTTCCTTCTTTGACCTGCGCCATCCTTTTATTTCTTTTTCACGACTGATAGCATGGTCGATGTATTGATATCGCTCATAATACAATAGGTAAAAACACTAATACTTATGTGTAAAAGCTGTTTTGCCCTCTCCCACATTATGCTCATGCTCGTAGAGTCGGCGTATAATATCATTCGTCACACCGGTATATAAAACATTTTTATTTTGATTTGTGATAATGTAGGTGTAGTAGTTATGGGTTCCTATTGGTTTCATGTGCTTCTGTTCTCCTTTTGACGACCGCAGACCCTTCGTTTCACTCAGGGTGACAAAAGGTGGGATTAACAGTAAATATATAGCAGGTATAGAAATAATGTCAATTGAACTTTTTATAAAACAAAAAGGGATTGTCGAAACAACCCTTTCATTTTTTGTATTTCCCGACAACTGCCAACCGACAACTGTCAACTAATTATTTCGCAGCCAGCGCCGTTTCTACCTGCTTGATCACTTCCGGCTCGGTCACAGAGGTGTGATTGCCGATAGAAGAGATCACCTTGCCATCCTTACCGATCAGGAACTTCTGGAAATTCCATTTCACCGGAGCCTCTACTACGCCATTCTCGGATTTGCTCGTGAGGTATTTGTACAGCGGGTCTATATCACTTCCTTTGACAGATATCTTAGAAAACATAGGGAAGGTCACATGGTACTCAGTCGTGCAAAATGTCTTGATCTTCTCATTGCTTCCCGGCTCCTGCGACATAAAGTTATTGGCAGGGAAGCCCAACACTACCAAGCCCTGGCTTTGGTATTTCAGGTATAGCGCCTGTATATCTTTATATTGAGGAGTATTGCCGCAGAGGGATGCCACATTGACGATCATCACTACTTTGCCTTTATAGTCAGCCAGAGATACCTCTTTACCGTCTATATCTTTCATTTTGAAGTCATAAATGGTTTTGCTCACAGGTGCGGTCAGGAGGATAAACACTGCCAAAAGGATGCTTTTCATGTTGATTATTTTAGTTTAGGATGCAAAGGTAACGCAATTCATGTTGAAACTTCGAATGCCTTAACAAAATAGCCATGCCGCGATTCACCCCATAATAAATACTCATACCCGAAAATTGCTCCTACAAAGCGTATATTGTAAGAATAATTTTAGATATTTGTGGTAGCTATTGGCAGTTTTCCACAATTGAATAAGGCATATTAAAGCATTATTAAATTATTAAGACTGCAAATCAATAACTTATGAAAATAATGAAACTTTTTAAAAACAAATATTGACAACTATCTGGCTTGGCTTTATATTGTTAGAGAAATCTTTATTAAAACCCCATTTTTCAAACCCTACAAATATTTTCCAAATGTCTACTTTTAAAACAATCCTCGTTGCGTTGCTTATTGCTCCGGTAGCTACAGCTTTTGCCGGCGATTGCAACCCGCTTTCCGGTGAGCTCAGGATCGGACAAAATGATGCTGACTACCCTACTATCGCCGCTGCGGTTTCCGCTCTCAAATGCGGAGGCGTCAATGGCCCAGTTACATTCCTCCTTGAGGACGGCAAATACTCGGAAAGAATAGACCTCTCTGCCATATCGGGTGTTTCTGCTCAAAATACGGTGACCTTCGAATCCGCTAAAGGCAATAACTCAGATGTAGTGCTGTCATCCACTTCACCGGATGTCAACTATACTGTGGGCCTCAATAACACTTCCTATGTATCTTTTGAGAACCTGACGATCGAAAACAGGTCTGGCAATACAGGTAATGCTGTAAAGCTCGACGGCTCAGCCCGGAATATCAAATTCAAAAATGTAGTATTCAATGGCAACGAAAAGCCAGCTACCGGCGCTAATAGTGCTGTGATCTACTCTACTTCAAACGAAGCTAAGAGTAGCATCATTTTCGAGGATTGCGAGGTGAATAATGGCAGCGTAGGCCTCTATAAAGGAGGATCTGCTTCTGCAGATACCAGAACCTCTATCACGGGTACCCTTTTCTTCAATCAATACGAAAGCGCTATCACCCTGACCAACGAAGCTTCACCGGTCATCAGCAATAACGTAGTGAGCACGGTATCTAACTATAAAACCTACAAAGCCATCTCTCTGGACAAAGTAGGCGGCAACATGATCGTAAGCAATAATGTGGTAAACGCTGTAAACGGTTCGTACGGCCTGGCGATGAATAACTGCGAAGGAACGGCTAGCAATCTCGGCAGCGTGACCAATAATTCACTGAATGTAGGTGGATCGGGCGCTATGTATGGTCTGTACCTGACTGGTTCGACTGACAATGTGGTTTTCAACTTTAACCGCGTGAAACTCACTCCTACTGTGAAAAATGCTCCAACACAGGCTTACTACAAAAATTCAGGAACAGGTGCCAATATCAACCTGCTTAATAACATATTCTTCGATCTCAACACTGGTGGATATACCATCCTTGGCAATACATACAAGGATTTTTTCAACCAGCTGCCATCACAAAGCAATTCCGCTCTGAGCGTGTCTGCAAACGGAATCATGATCGAAAAAGTGACACCAGCCAACTAGGATTTTTTGAAAGATTGATATGAGAAAGGTTAAGGTCCCCTGAGCAATCAGGGGACTTTTTATTTATACCAGATAGTTTTTATAGCTACAAATCAATCAATTGCAAGTTTCCTTCACTTTTTTGAAACAAAACTATTGACAAGGCGTAGGGGCGCATATATCTTACTGGTACAATCAATCACAATACCCCTTTTATCAAACATTCAAAATTTCAAAAAATGACTACTTTCAAAACAATCCTCGCTGCTCTCCTTATCGCTCCTGCGGTTACGGCTTTTGCCAGCGAGTGTACTCCACTCTCCGGCGAGTTTAAGATCGGCAAGACTGATGCTGATTATGCTTCTATATCTTCTGCAGTTTCAGCTTTGAAATGCGGCGGTGTCAATGGTGCGGTTACTTTCCTCGTAGAGGATGGTATCTACTCAGAGAAAATAGACCTCACAGCTATACAAGGCGTTTCTGCACAAAATACAGTGACTTTCGAATCTGCCAAAGGAAACAATATGGATGTGGTGATCGCATCCACCTCGCCTGATGCTACCTATACAGTAGACCTCAACGGTGCTTCATTTATAGCATTCGAAAACATAACTATCGAAAACAAAACCGGCAACGTGGGCAACGCGGTCAGGATCGATGGCGCTTCTAAAAACATCAAATTCAAAAACGTATCCTTCAATGGCAATGAGCGCCACGTGACCGGCGCTAACAGCGCTGTGATCTACTCTACCTCCGGCGATGCCAAGACCAATATCGCCTTCGAAGATTGCGAGATCAACAACGGCAGCGTAGGCATCTACAAAGGCGGCTCTGCATCTGCAGATACCAGGACGACTATCACAGGTACACTGTTTTTCAACCAATACGAAAGCGCACTGGCACTGTCAAACGAAACATCGCCGGTAGTAAGCAACAACGTAATAAGCTCGGTATCTACCAACAAAAACTACAAAGCCATCTCAATGGACAACGTAGGCGGAAATATGGTCCTGAGCAACAATGTGGTGAATGCAGTAAACGGCGCATACGGCCTCGCACTCAATAACTGCGCCGGCTCAGCTGACAACTACGGCTCTGTATCTAACAACTCCGTGAATGTCGGTGGCGAAGGCTCCATGTACGGCCTGTACCTCTCTGGTACTACAGACAATGTGGTTTTCAACTTCAACCGTGTGAAACTCACTCCTACCAAGGAAAATGCAGCTAAACAAGCATACTACAAAAACGCAGGAACAGGTGCTAACATCAACCTGCTCAACAATATATTCTTCGACCTCAACACTGGTGGCTACACAGTCCTGGGCAATACCTACAAGGACTTCTTCAACCAACTTCCTTCGCAAAGCAACGCCTCCCTGAGCGTCTCTGCAAACGGGATAATGATCGAAAAAGTAACTCCGGCCAACTAAGATTTTGAAAGATTGATATGAGAAAGGTAAGGTCCCGATGAAAATCGGGACTTTTTTCTTTATATTAGTCGCACAAAGCTCAAATTGTAAACCCGAACTTTAATCGATTGATTTCGTTTAAGGTATAACAATAGCCATGACTGAAATAACTCATTACTCAAAAAGAAGGTCGCGACAGCGATCTTCAGTGACCACTGTGATTGCCGTTTTTCTACTGATGATTTCGACTACTTCTGCTTTTGCAGGAGACTGCGCGCCACTCTCTGGAGAACTGAAGATCGGTAAAACTGATGGAGACTATTCATCTGTCTCCGCGGCGGTGACTGCATTGAAATGCGGCGGTATCAGCGGCCCGGTGACGTTCCTGCTGGAAGACGGTACCTATCCAGAGAAAATAGACCTCTCCGATATACCCGGCGTCTCTGCCAAAAGCACCGTGACCTTTGAATCTGCCAAAGGGAATAACTCCGATGTAATACTCACGTCCACATCTGCCGATGCTGAGTACACACTGCGCCTGACAGGATCGTCATATGTGATCTTCGAAAATCTGACCATCGAGAATAAAAGTGGCAATACAGGAAATGCGATCAGGATAGATGGCTCAGCCCATCATCTTACTTTCCGCAATGTACTGTTCAATGGTGCTGAGCGTACCAACACGGGTGCCAATAGTGCAGTGATATATTCCACATCCAATGGAAGCAAAAATAGTATCCTGATAGAGAACTGCTCAGTCAATAATGGAAGCATGGGTATATATAAAGGAGGAGGCCCCACGGAGGATACGAGGACATCCATTACCGGTACACTTTTCTTCAACCAATATGAAAGCGCTATCGCGCTCAATAATGAAACCGCCCCAGTCCTAAGCAATAATGTAATAAGCTCCGTATCCAACTACAAGGAATTTAAAGCTATCGCCATGAGCAAGATAGGCGGAGAGATGATCATAAGCAGCAACGTCGTGAATGCAGTAAACGGTATTTACGGCCTGTTCCTGAAAGATTGCGGCGGAACCTCAGAAAAATATGCCAGTGTATCGAACAATGCGGTGAATGTGGGCGGTGATGGCGCCATGTACGGCCTCTATCTGGTCGGCTCTACTGACACTGTGGTTTTCAACTTCAACCGTGTGAAACTCACACCCAGCAAACAAAACGCTACTAACCAGGCTTACTACAAAA
>JAOQAO010000106.1 GCA_025963485.1 Bacteroidota bacterium
CTTTGGTTTTGATGCACATAAGATGAAGCTCATGATGGGTTATGTGTTTAGCTATTTCAGCTGGGTGCAGGTAGGGGCGATGGTGCCGGGCATACAGCTCTATGGCCTCTCCTTCATGCTTGCTTTCCTGATCATCCTGCTCAATATCCGCAATATCAAAAAGGATAAGCCATATGTGCTGGTCTTTACTTTGGTTTCCTTTGCAGTTTACTTCATGATCTTCTATCTCATCGACGAGAAGAAACAAAACGCCCCTATATCAAGTCTGATGGAGAGCTCATTCAAACGCGGTATGTTCTGCTTTATTCCTGCCCTGCTTTTCTATGTGTCTACCTCTCAGGTAGTACAGCGTTTCTCCGCCTGGCTGGAGACGTTCCGTACAGGAAAGGTTGTTTCTTAAGCAAATTTTCCAACAGACAGAACCTTTTCAAACAAAGATTGTTCCTGAGTCTCCGGCTGACATAATCCCTTTATTTAACCCCACGTTTTAACGTGGGGAGCTAAAACAAAGATGCCCTAGGCTTTAGCCATGATAAGGTTTTCAACCATTAGGGCTAAAGCCCACTACTTTTCTTTCTTATTCTCCGCGTTTTAACGCGGAGTTAATAGATTGGAGACGTCACCTGAAGATTAAATTTGTTTTTGCACTGTGGAAAGTAGCATAAAAAAACCCGCTCTTGCGAGCAGGTCTGTATTTGTAGGGTTTGGCCGTGCTTTACCTCGGCCGAGGTTATATTCTTAGTCTATATTCTTGCCGGTCTTCTTAGCGACACGTACAGTAGCGCCCTTTACTTCTTTGCGGCTGATACGGGTAGCAGCGCCTTCAGATACGAGGGCTACATTAGATATATGCACACCACCTTCAGTTTTCACGATTCCTCCTTGCGGATTGGCAGTGCTTGGTTTAGTGTGTTTTGTCTTTACGTTGACACCTTCCACGATCACACGGTTTTTTTCACGGATGACCTCAGTCACACGGCCTTTTTTGCCTTTATCGTCACCTGCGAGCAGGATTACCATGTCATTTTTCTTAATATTCCACTTCATCTTATCTGATTTATCTTTTTGATTGATTGTATTTGTATTGTCTAAATACTTAATACTGACTACTTAATACTATTTACAAAACTTCCGGAGCGAGAGATACGATCTTCATGAATGACTTGTCGCGCAGTTCCCTGGCTACTGGTCCGAAAATACGTGTACCTTTTGGTTCGTCCTGGTTGTTCAGGAGTACTACAGCGTTGTCGTCGAAACGGATATAAGATCCGTCTTTCCTCCTGATCGCTTTCTTTGTGCGCACTACTACAGCTTTAGAGACTGTTCCTTTTTTAGCACCGCCGGTAGGCATAGCCTTCTTTATTGATACGACTACTTTATCGCCGATACCTGCATACCTTCTGCCTGATCCTCCGAGTACACGGATTACCAGTACTTCTCTTGCGCCGCTATTGTCAGCTACATTTGCCCTTGATTCTTGCTGTAACATCTTCTTCTATTTATGATTTATGACGTATGATTTGTGATTTGAATTAGTTTGCGGTTAAGCTTTGATCCTCAAATCACTTCATCTTCAAATTACTTAGCTCTTTCTACTACTTCTACCAGCCTCCAGCGCTTAGTTTTGCTGAGTGGGCGTGTTTCCATGATGCGTACAGTGTCACCTGCCTTGGCATTATTGGTTTCGTCATGCGCTTTGTACGTTTTAGTACGCTTCATGAACTTGCCATATATCGGGTGCATGATCTTGGTCACTTCAGAGACAGTGATGGTTTTGTCCATTTTGTCGCCGACTACGATACCGAGACGCTCTTTTCTGAGATTTCTTTCCATTGCTTATAGTTGATAGAAGGTCTTAATTATTTAGTTGCTTTTTTTCTTGCATTGAGATTGGTCAGCATACGAGCTATGTCCCTTCTCTTAGTACGGATATTCATCGGATTTTCGGATGATGACACAGCATGGCTGAATTCGATCTTTCCCAGGGCCATTTTGTCCGCTTCGATCTTTGCTACCAGGTCTTTGTCTGCCAGTGCATCAATGTCTTTTGTCTGTATACCTTTATTAGCTCCCATTTCTTTGTTGCTTGAGTGGTTTATTGATTTGGATTAAGCCAGTACTTCTACTGCATCCCTGCGGGTGATAAATTTTGTTTTCACCGGTAGCTTCTGGGCTGCGAGGCGCATTGCTTCTTCAGCTACTGCACGGGTCACGCCATCACATTCGAACAGCATAGTACCAGGGCGTACAGGTGCTCCCCATCCTTCCGGGTGGCCCTTACCTTTACCCATCCGCACTTCAGCTGCCTTGCGTGTGATGATCTTATCAGGGAATATCCTGATCCATACCTTTCCTTCACGTTTCATGAAGCGGGTTACAGCTACACGCGCTGCTTCCAGTTGCTTATTGGTGATCAGGTGCGTATCCAATGACTTGAGACCGTAAGTACCGAATGATACCTCGTTTCCGCGATTGGCTACTCCTTTGATCCTACCCTTTTGGGTTTTTCTGAACTTTGTCCTTTTAGGTAATAACATGACCTAATTATTTTTTATCTCTTGTTTACCGAATACGATTATTTCCTTGGTCCGCCGCCGCCTCTTGTGTCGCCACCGGCTCTTTTGCGTGGTTGCCTTCTTTCGCCGTCGCGGCCACCGCCCCTGCGATCATCACCACCACCTCTGCGGTCATCACCGCCCTGGCCTTGATTTTCAGGAAGCGATCCTGCGAGACCTGCTGTCAGGTCCCTCTTTCCATATACTTCACCTTTGCAGATCCATACCTTCACGCCGATCTTACCATATACAGTGAGAGCTTCGTAGAATGCATAGTCGATATCTGCCCTCCATGTGTGGAGTGGTGTACGTCCTTGCTTGTACTCTTCAGAGCGGGCCATTTCGGCGCCACCTATACGGCCTGATACACGCACCTTGATTCCTTCAGCGCCCATCCTCATAGCAGAAGCGATAGCCATTTTGAGGGCCCTTCTGTAGTTGATACGTGCTTCGAGTTGCTTTGCGATGGTCTCAGCTACGATCATAGCCTCGATCTCAGGACGGCGGATCTCCGCTATATTGATCTGGACATCTTTGCCAGTCAGTTTTTTCAATTCTTCTTTCAGGCGGTCTACTTCATTACCTCCACGGCCGATGATGATACCCGGGCGCGATGTGTGAATGGTCACCGTGATGCGCTTCAGTGTACGCTCGATCACGATGCGAGAGATACCACCCTTATTGATACGGGCATTGATGTACGTGCGTATTTTCACGTCTTCGATGAGCTTCTGTGCAGCATCTTTGCCGCCAAACCAGTTGCTATCCCATCCCTTTATGATCCCGAGCCTATTGGCTATCGGACTTGTTTTCTGACCCATTCAGTTGATTGTTTTTTGTACCTTTTTTCCGAAAAATGGACTGCAAAGATAGCTTTTATCCACACTATCCCAAATATTTTGTATAAAAAATTGAGGAACTCTTGGCAGGGCCTTATTTGCAGCGTTTTTGACCCGAAAATGGAATGTCCACAAAAAAATGCGGTGACAAACCCTCTTGGGCGGCACAAGGTAGCAAAAAGGATAGGTATTTATTATTCCTTTGTCGGATTATTTGTAGTTAGTTCAGTTTCAGGTATGATTCAAAACATATATAAGAGGTATTATCTATTCATTGCACTCATCACCATTTTTGCCCTTATCGCACTGGCCATTGTGTTTGTCAGGGAGCGTGTGGCGATCAGTGACATGGCGTATATGCTTGTTTTTCAGCTGATAGAGAAAAAGCCCTCCTGGTGGTTCGTCCGCATAGGTGCTGTTATTCCGCAGTTCTTTACACTATCTGCCATCTGGACCCATTGCAGCCTCAGGACTGTGATGATCATGCATTCGATCTCCACGCAGCTGTTCTATCTGATCTTGTTTTTTATTGCATACCGGTATTCCAGAGCCACGATATTGTTCTTCCTTATTCCCCTGAACCTCGTTTTGATGGTCAATGAGGTTTTTTTCTGGCCTATCTCCGAGGTGC
>JAOQAO010000172.1 GCA_025963485.1 Bacteroidota bacterium
GTCTCGTAGTGGGCATCATGGCACACATAGGATTTCACTACCTGAGCGCTATGATAGACCGTGTATCATACCAGATAGAAAGCACAGCGGTGGATTTTATAGACCTGATACAGGAACCGACGAAATAAGGACGAGAGAAAAAGAATTAAGAGACAAGAACCAAGAAACGAGAATTGAGCGATATGTAATTGATATTAGTGTAGTAGTGTATTTTCTAAATACTATATACTAACTACTTAATACTCCCAAATAAAAGATCATGAAATTCAGGAGAGATAGCAGGATGCGGATGCATAGCGAGATGAGAGCAGACTCGCTGAGCGATATTATGTTCTTTTTGATGCTCTTCTTCCTCATCGTGTCCACCATGGCGGCACCGCAGGTGATCAAGATCACACTGCCAAAAGCCAAAGCCGGTGCTACTATACAGAAGAAACCGCTCATCATATCTGTGAATGCTGAAAGGAAGTACTTTATAGATAAGAATGAAACAGCTGAAGCCGACCTGGAGAAAAGCCTCGACGCAGCGGTCAAATCATCAGGCAGCGCCACGGCTATCGTACGTGCCGATAAAGATACGCCATGGCAGGATGTAGTGACCCTGGTGTCAGTCGCAAACAAACTAAAACTGAATGTCTCACTCGCTGTAGACAAGGCGAAGTAGGGGTATTAAGATGTATTCAATCATAAACCATAAATCAGAAATCAGAAATATGGAATTTGAAGCGGTGAAGCATCATTATTGTATAGAATCGAAATAGTACAAAGCAAAGCAGACCAATAAATGTTCGTTCGTCCATTTGAAACAGAAAATAAGCAGGCGGAAAATAAAAACCGCGCAGCAGGCATCGTCACTACGATCGTAGTGCATGCGCTGTTATTGCTGCTTTTGTTTTTCCTGTATATCAGTCCTCCGGATCCTCCCTTTTCTGATAATGCGGGCGGTACTTCGGTGAACTTTGGCAGCACCGATGAGGGTATGGGAGACCAGCAGCAGTATACCGCCGTACCGGTCAAGGTAGAAGACGTCAAGGAGAATGCCCCCACACCACCCCCTGTCGCAGCTAAATCAGAAGAAGAGTTGGAAACCCAGGAGAAAGAAGAAGCAGCCATCGTAGAAAGCAAAAAGGTGGTCAAAAAGGAGAAGGTGAAGCCTGTAGCTGAAGCGGTCTATAAACCAAATCCCAAACCGACCAGGACCACAGAGCCTACGCCACCTAAACCAAAAGTAAATAATGACGCCCTTTTCACGCCCGGTGCACAGGGCACTCCCAATAAATCTACCGGCGATGGCACCGGCCACAGGAAAGGTGACCAGGGCAAGGCAAATGGCGATCCTAACTCTGCCAACTATACCGGAAGTGGTGATGGACCGGGATCAGGCAGTGGACCCGGTCATGGGGATGGCCCCGGGGGACATGGCCCCACAGCTGGCCCGGGACCCGGGAATGTACGCCTCACAGGCAGGAGCCTGAAAAGTCGCCCGGCTGTCAAGAACCCATGTGAAAATATCAAAGGAAAGGTAGTAATAGAGATCAAGGTAAACCGCAACGGGCATGTGACCGACGCGAAATTTACGCAGGCAGGGTCCAATACTGCTGATGACTGCCTGATAAATATAGCGCGGCAGGCTGCTATGAAGTACACCTTCGATGAGAACTCAACAGCTGCTGAGACACAGACGGGGTCTATTACTTTTATCTTCAAGGAGGATTAATTGCCAGTATAGACTTTCCAGGTCTCATTGCTTTTAAATAACATATTTTAAAATGAAAAAGTGAAAGGCGCGGCCAAAAGACCTGGAAAGTCTCTCGTTGGCAGACTGATTCTCATGATCTTGCTCACCTTTTTGTTTGAGTAAAGTCACAATTCCGGCACTCTTTCTGACAATTCTATGACAGTTTCGGGCAGGCTATGTTTTACCTTTGCCCTCAGATATGGAAGGTATTTCGACCCGATGTCGACGCTCGGTTTTATTAGTTTTCCTGCTGGTCAATGCGATCTGCCTCTTTGGGCAGAATGCAATGCTGGTCACTGTGTATGATAGTACCACGATGCAGGTGCTATCCGACGCCATCGTCCGTGTGATGCCCCTTGCCAAAAACTCTAAGATACGCGGCGAGGTGGATGCCTCTGACAGGAGAGGCCAGGTCAGTATCACTTTCTCAGAACCACTGGTACTGCACATCAGCTACCTGGGGTACAATGCCATCTTTGATACCGTCTACAGTGCTCAAAGTAAAAACTACTATATCAAAAGGACAGCATCCAATATCGAAGATGTCGTAGTGACCGGCCAGTACAATCCCGGCAGCGCCAAAGCGTCTGTCTACGATGTGAAAGTTTATACGGAGAAAGACTTTCGCGACAAGGGAGCGACCAACCTGCGCGAAGCGCTGCAGGGCAGCCTCAATATAGATATGGCGCAGGATGCCATCTTTGGCAGTGGTATCAGCCTGCAGGGCATATCGGGCGAAGGTGTCAAGATCATGGTCGATGGTGTGCCGATAGTAGGCCGCATAGATGGCAAACTCGATGTAAGCCAGATCAATCTCTCCAATATCGAGCGCGTAGAGATCGTCAAAGGACCCATGAGCGCGGTCTATGGCAGTGATGCGATGGGCGGTGTGATCAACCTCATCAGCAAAACCAACCAGAATGAAAAATATGCGGTCAACCTCAAAGGATACTATGAATCTGTAGGGCAGTACAATGTGGAACTGAACGGCGGCA
This sequence comes from Bacteroidota bacterium, assembly GCA_025963485.1. Taxonomy (GTDB): domain Bacteria; phylum Bacteroidota; class Bacteroidia; order Chitinophagales; family LD1; genus UBA1941. Next base: position 2,734 of record JAOQAO010000172.1, read on the forward strand.
TCCACCTGGGCAAATCGCAATTATACGTGGCTGCTGGGAGGAACTTTTTTGATGGGTTCTCTGTAGTCGATACGGCGCGGCATAAAGACTGGCTGCCGAAGGAGCAGTATTTTGCCAATGCGAAATATGTGTACTCGACAGGGAAATTTAAAGTGGGCGCCAGCCTGTCTTTTTTCCGTGAGTTGCTGCTCGACAGGGGCAATCTTTTGCCTAATACCACTTACGCCTTTGACAATCACTCACTGTCATACAGGCCACAGGCTACTTTGTTTGCCTCTGTACCTATCAAGGATTACTCACAATTGGACCTCATGATCGCTTATACAGGTTTTGTCCGTTTTTTCAACTACTATAAAAAAGACCTCGTCACGCTCCAGGAGAGCCTCCGGCATGACCAGCTGCAGGATACATCCTTCTACCATGATATTGTCGGCAGGGGTACCTATACGCTCACAGCGCGCAATAAAAAGATAAGCTTCCAGTTCGGCGCGGATGTCACGCAGGAGTATACCAATCAAACCCTGCTCTCAGGCCGCAAGCATCAGATGGGCGACTATGCCGTATTTGGCAGCGTGAGGTGGAAGCCTTTGCCATCTCTGGATATACAACCTGCGGTGCGTTTTGGGTACAATACTTTATTCAGCAGCCCGCTGATCCCGTCTATCAACCTGAAATATGATTTCGCCAGGTATTTCAATGTACGGGCGGCTTATGGTATGGGATACCGGGCGCCTTCGCTGTATGAGTTGTATTTTGATTTTCATGACCAGTCGCATAACCTGAATGGTGACTCAGCGCTGCAGGCAGAGAAGGGCCATTCGGTCAATCTGTCCCTGGGCTATCAGCAGCTGATCCGCCACAATCATCGTGTGAAGGTAACGGCTACGGGCTTTTTCAATAAGATCAACAATAAGATAGACTATATACTCACAGATGCGACTACCTCGCCGGTCACCTATCGATATGGCAATATCAACCAGTACATGACGGCAGGAGGGGAGTGCGTGGTGGAATACGCCTGGCAGCGGTTCTCGGCGTCCGTAGGTTTTGACTATATCTGGTACTATGCACAGGTGGAGCAGCCGATCCGCAGTACGACCACCTTTGCGAGCCCGGATGTGACCGTGCAGGTAGGATATAAAATTCCTAAAGCCGAGATCGGTATCAATGTATTCTACAAATACACCGGCCCGAAACTCAACTACTCACTCAGCAATACTGTAGAGACAGGCACGAGGGGTGCGTTCAACGCGCTGGATTTGTCACTATCTAGAAATTTCTGGAAAGACCGGATACAACTGACCTGTGGCGCTAAGAACCTGCTCAATATAACCAACGTAGGTAATAATGGGGTCATGGCATTCGGCCATGGCAGCAGCGCCGGCAATACCCTGGTAGGATGGGGGCGGTCATATTTTATTTCATTAAACTTGCACTTCGCCAAATGATAAACGGCCTTATAAATAAACTGTGTTTCTACTGTCGCCTGGCATCGCTGATGAGGGCCGGAGTAGCGGCGCTATTGTGTGTTGCCCTGTCTTCGTGCTTCAAGGAGAAACCCATCCCGATGCCATATATCTACAATGGCCCGGATGTTTTTGTGGCTAATATGGGACCGAAATACGACCAGCAACTGTACTTCAATGCTCAGACCTTCCAGTTCACGGATTCCAATTCCCACTTCGGCTATGACATGGCCTTTGACTGCGATCCTACGAGTTATAATATATGGATCAATGGATCTAAACTGATGTTTGCCTGCCGTACGGGCAAATACAACCTGGCCGATGCGAGCATGGCCGATAGTATCGGCAACGGCTGGCATGAGGAGCTGGGCTCCGGCCTCCCGGCTGAAAATGCAATAGGCGTATGGGGAGGCCCGTCATCCAATAAGGAAGTCTACCTGCTCAATCTCGGCACAGATATAAAGGGCCAAAGCCTGGGATTCAGGAAAGTGCAAATGGGCGATTGTACTGGTGACAACTATGTGGTCACTTGGTGCAATCTCGATGGCAGCGACATGCACACAGTCACTGTACTACGCAAGGCAAACCGCAATAAAGTGTATTTGTCCTTTGCCGATGCAGGGGTAAAAGACCTGGAGCCTGACTATAATAACTGGGATATTATTTTTACGCGCTACAGTATTTATTTTCCTGTACAGAACCTGCCGTACCAGGTCACAGGCGTGCTGACCAATCCGCATAAGAGCATGGCTTACTTTATGGATTCTACGTCGGCCTTTGATAGTATAAAAATAGCTGGTGTCGATCAGAGCAAATTCACCCAGTCGCTCGATAATATCGGCTATACCTGGAAGAGCTATGGACTGGGTACGACAGGACAGTACACGTGGAATGAGAAGTATACTTACATCCTGCGCTCAGATGGCCGCTATTATAAGATACGCTTCCTGGGTTTTTATAATGCTGCGGGTGATGAAGGCTATCCTAAGTTCCAGATCGACGAGCTGAAATAGTGCCGCATTCATTTTTTAGCATCCCATCATCAAAAATTGATTTGCCGGACAGGCTAAAGTGGCTCTGCCATTAACCTCGTGAGATCATGGAATAAAATAAAATGGGCTTTAGCCCTAATGTTGTTGGTCTCTATCTGGTAAATGTATAGGTGTCATGATAAGTAAGCATCCGCGTATCGAGGCTATCCTGTGGGTTAATATACCTGGAAGATGACTTTTGAGATAACATCAACGAGTGATCTGTCAAGCTAACGATAGTATCGATGACTATGGTTCCCGTCGAGTTGGTGTCTTTAAAAACAATCGTATTACCGGTCAATTTGTAGGTGCCGATAAAAGATGCCTGCGGGAGCCTGGTCATAACGAAAGTCCCGTTATTATATACAGCGATAGTATTGGCACTATCGTTCTGTACAATTGGATAGGTGACGTCAATTATCGGCACATCCACAGAATCTACTACGAATCTGAACTTTGACATGGTCCAAATCCCCGTAATGGATGGTGATTGTGTTTTCTTGCATGCCCCAAGCCATACACAAAAGAGGCATGTCACAAGGAAGGCGGCTTTTATTTTTGTTGTCATCTTTTCTAGTTTAGAATTACCTATTTGTTTGCTTTGCTCGTCTTGCATGTGTTCGGATGTATTTCTATATATTTTTGACCAGTCACTTCTTCTATTGGTCTATATACCTCTTTGTCTACATCCTTTTTGCCACAGATTTTCTTGAAGCCGCATTGGTCTCCATAAAGTATGTAATAAAGGTCAGGATCAGTGTTTCCTAATTTCATTACAGAGGCAAAGATTACAGCTTCATCGCCTTTGAAAGCATAGGCACCCGGTGTCCCTTCAGATTGGATTTTTCCGCCGACACTTACGACCTTTAGTGTGTCGGATTTGAAATTTCCTTTGAACTGTTTAAGAACCAGAATTTTATGATAGGTGTATACCTTCCCAGGAATACGCTGCAGATAAGAGGAATCGCTTAATATACGGCCTTCAAATATTAGATCGGTATTGTCCATGACATCCTTAACAGGAAATCCATACCAATAGGCAACACCATTTATAGTGTCGTTTGGCGGTAGTGGACTTGTTCCACAGCCTTGTGCAGATATAGTTTTTCCGAAGAAAAACATTGAAATCAACACCGCGATTATTTTTATCATAAATAGATTCTAGGAGTGTTTTAGAATTTAATCATTTTGAGGGTTTGCTTGTTATGCGAATCAGACACCTCAATTAGATACATCCCCGCACTTTTATCAAAATCAGTTAAAGGTACGTCAAAGGACATATCGCTCGAAATATTTTTTTTGAAGATAAGTTGTCCTATCATGTCATACATCGATATGGTGAAGTTGTCATTCTGCATTACCTCTACATGGACTACCGTATTTTCCTGATAGGGATTAGGGTATAGACTAGCAGTAAAGTTAGAGCCAGGTGGTATTTCAATGAGGCCATTTGTAGTAGCGATCCTGGGTATACAGCCAGAGGGTGTCAGATGGCTAGAGCAGACATAGAATCCTTGTTTGCCGGGTACTCCTGTGCTCTGGCCTATAATGTGACCCACCGATAGTATATTGATGACGCCCAGCAGATCATTGGGATCAGAACCGTAATTAGGATTGTGGTATCCGGACATTGTGGCGGGATACATAAGATTGGCTCCATTGTTAGCAGGCTGCGTGTGACAGAGTAAGGCGGCGTGAAGTATTTCATGCTCCATAGCAGTGAGAAAATCATATTGAGAGGAACGTACCGACGTATAGTAATCCCAATTCCACGTATAGCCATTTGGAGGATCTGCCCTGATGGTAATATCAACGTCTTTGACAAAACCAGACCAGTTATTGTAGGCCGGCCGGCCACTGTATACTTTCTCGATACGGCCACCTGTTATCTCAGTTGACGGGAATAGACTCTGCAAATACTGCCCTCGATCTGGCTATCATCCTCAAAAAAGGGGCGCTGCCCGTGCCCGTGACCATAGTGGAGGAGAAAGTCATAGCTCCTGCCAAAAAAGAATGATAATAGGCTGATGATCAGGTAAAAACCGATGTTCAGCGCCTTTATCACGGATATCAGTGTATAAAGGGAACGATGCAGGGCCGCTCCGGCTTTTATATTCCGCAATTAATCCTATATTTGCCGACTATTTTTTAGGATTATCAAACCAATAGACCAATGGATTTAAAAGGGATCATCAAGTTCTTTACAGTCGTTTTCTTCTTCGTCTGTGCATATGAATTGTCATTTACATTTTTCTCGCAGAGAGTAGAAAACAAGGCCGATGAGTATGCTGCGAAGGGCGTGCCTGCCAGTGCCGGAAGCCGTACTGGAGAAGTACTGGTAGCGTATCAGGATTCGGTAGAGGAAGTCAAGAAAGCCCGCAGGAGGTTTTTCCTCGACTCCATGCAAAACCAGGTGGCCTATAACCTCGGACTCGTCAAGTATACCTATAAAGAGTGCAACGAAAAGCAGATCAGGCTCGGCCTCGATCTCAAGGGCGGTATGAGCCTCGTGCTGGAGATAGCCCAGGATGAGGTCCTGATCAAGGGATCTGAGAATAGCAAAGACCCGGCGTTCAACCTCGCGATCAAGAATGCAAAAGCAAGAGTGGCAGAAGGTGGCACAGGTGATTTCATGACTGTATTCACACAAGAATATAAGAAGGCCGCACCGGATGGCAAACTCGCAGCGATATTTGCATCATTGCCTAAATACCAGAAGACACTGACCTTCGCATCTACCAATGACCAGGTGATCGGAGTCCTCAGGGACCAGATGACAAAGTCTGTCAATACTACCTTTGAAACACTCAAGACACGTATCAACCAGTTCGGTGTAGCCTCACCGACCATCACACTGCAATCCAACACTGGCCGTATCATACTCGAGCTGCCGGGTGTAGATGATCCGGGTCGTATACGCAGGATCCTGCAGCAGACAGCGCAGCTGGAGTTTTGGGATACGTGGGAGAATGAAGAGATCTATCCAAGCCTCGTAGCTGCCGACAAGGCACTGGGCGATAAAATGGCCGCTGAGAAGCGCGGAGGTGACTCTACGAGTGTAGATACAACTGCTGCCCTGAATAATGTAGCTGCAGGCCTCCTCGGTAATGAGCCGGCTGCAAATGACACTGCCAACAAGACTAAGAAAGATTCCAATGGTGTAGCACCTAAGGCGACTGCCTCTAAGAAGGACTCATCGGAGATCAACCCGTTGTTTAAAGTACTGGGCTTCGTAACCGACCAAGGAGGCAAACTTCAGGCTGGTGCAGGCATAGGCCTTGCCTTTGGCAAAGACACTGCTAAGATCGACAAGTACCTGAGTATGGACGTCGTAAAGGCTGCCTTTCCGAGGAATATCAAGTTCATCTGGAGCGCTAAATCGAGGGGGGATAACAATGTATATGAGCTGTTTGCCATCAAGACCAATCAGGCACTCCCGGGTCCACCGATGGGCGGCGAGGTGATAACAGATGCACGTGCTGGATACGATCCGGATGGATCGCCCGATGTGACGCTGAATATGAATCCACAGGGAGCGGCCAAATGGGAAAGAATGACGGATGAGGCGACTAAGACAGATCCGCACAGGTCAGTAGCTATCGCGCTCGACAATCGTGTATTCTCAGCACCGCGGGTGACCAACAAGATATCCGGCGGCAATACACAAATCACAGGTATGGGCTCCGTACAGGAATCCAATGACCTCGCCAATATCCTCAGGTCAGGACAACTCGAAGCAAGGACCAAGATCATAGAAGAGCAAGTGATAGGACCATCACTCGGTAGTGAAGCGATCAAGTCAGGACTCCTGTCTCTCCTTGTAGCTTTCGTACTGGTGTGCCTCTTCATGGTGGCATACTATTCTACATCTGGTATAGTAGCCAATATAGCGGTGATCCTGAACTTGTTCTTTATCATCAGCCTCCTGGCGAACTTCAGTGCATCACTCACGCTGCCGGGCCTCGCAGGTATCGTACTGACGCTGGCGATCGCGATAGATGCGAATGTGATCATCAATGAGCGTATCCGCGAGGAACTCGCCAAGGGTAAAGGTGTACGCGCAGCAGTCACAGACGGCTACAAACACTCCTACTCAGCGATCATAGATGGTAACGTAACCACACTCATCGTAGGTATAGTACTTACCTTCTTCGGATACGGTCCGGTGAAAGGCTTTGCTATTACGTTGGTACTGGGTATCCTTACGTCGCTATTCACAGCGGTGGGTTTCACACAGGTGATATTTGACTGGATATTCAAGAGGAACTGGGAGCCTAAATTCGGCAATAAGTTTACGATGAATGTACTGACCGGTATGAAAATACAGTTCATGTCATTCCGCAAAATATCATACACGATCTCTACTATTGCCTTCGTAGTTTCCTTTGCAGCGATGATCATCATAGGTTTCGACCTCGGTGTGGCATTCAAGGGGGGCAGGAGCTATGTAGTGAAATTTGATAAAGAGGTGAAGACGGCTGACATCGCCGCAGCGCTGGAGAAACCTCTGGAAAGCAAGCCACTGGTAAAGACCTATGGTAGCAATAGCCAGATACAGGTCACTACAGCCTACATGATCGCATCCACTGCATCCAATGTAGATAGCATCATCGAAGGCAAACTATACGAAGGTGTAGCCAAGTCATTCGGCAATAAGCCATCATTTGAGAAATTCCGCGCCAGCTCGATCAAATCTATCACGAAGATCGATGCGACTATCGCCGATGATATCAAGAAGAGCGCACTTTACAGCGGATTGCTCGGATGTTTATTCATCTTCATTTATATCTATATCCGATTCAGGAAGTGGGAGTATGCAGTAGGTGCGATAGCAGCTACAGTGCATGACCCGGTCATCGTACTGGGCCTCTTCTCATTATTGCGTTATGTGATGCCATTCTCTCTAGAAGTAGATGAGAATGTGGTGGCAGCTATCCTGACGCTGATCGGATACTCGGTGAATGACACGGTAATCGTATTTGACCGGATACGTGAGTATATCAAGCTCTATCCCGGCCACTCACTCATACACAACGTCAATGACTCTATCAACTCTACCCTGAGCCGTACGATCATGACCTCTGCAGCGACTGAGGTAGTGTGTATCGTACTCTTCATCTTCGGTGGTGATGCGATCCGCCAGTTCTCTTTTGCGCTGATGATCGGTATCGCGGTGGGTACCTATTCTTCTATCTTTATCGCTTCGCCGATCATGGTAGACCTCCTGCTCCGCAGAAAGGATACACTGAAGGCCGATGAGAAATAATCATAGTTGGTAAAACAATATTGAAAGGACGCTCTGTATGGAGCGTCCTTTTTTTGTTTTTGGTGAAGTTGTTACGAAAAATAAATCTGATATTGGTCAGGCGATCAACAATGGCCGAATTTTTTCTTACATTTTCATGCCATCCATAGACTGGGTTTGTTTTCTCTTTGCCAGGCCCAAAGCAGTCATTGGATGTATCATCAGGTATACTTCTGCGCTCACTGGCGTCACACCATAGAGCGCTTTGAGGCTATTATCCGGAAGGGAGATAATAGTTTGTGCTCCCAGATCCAACCCTACGTGATAGAAGGTCAGAATATTATATGAAGCTCCTATGGTGATGTCGTTTAGCGGATGCCTATAGTCTTTATCACCCGGGAGGTTTAGTTCTTCATTTGTTTTTTGGACCCATTCATAGCGGCCATAGGCAGAAAATTTCATCACTCTGTAGGTGGCTTCAAGCAAAATGGAGCCGGATGGCACATTGCCTATATTCAGCCCATAAGCCAAAGTAGCATCTATACGTTGTTTGCGCCATTGATGCGCGTAGATGGCGGATGAAGTGATCCGGTGTATATTTTCCGTGGGAAAGAGCTGCTCGGGACTTTTGATATAAGCATAAGAAACTTGTAAAGAAAGATGCTTGTCGGGGTTGACACTAACTCTGGCAGCGTAGCTATCAAAGCGTGGACGGTCGAAGTCAAAGCGATTTTCATCTGGTTCCCGTCCGGTAAAGATGCTTCCTTCCACTTTTAGTATCTTATATCTGAATCCGATAGTTCCTACCCCAAAAGAAATGTGCGTAGCATCCTGCCAATGATGAGATATGGGTGCATCCGGCATATAAAAGGCAGATGGGCGGTGCATAAATACAGGCGGACCTATACAGGGCTCGCCCGGAAAACCGAAATATGCCGTCAGGTCAATATCCCTGGTAAAAGCATAGGTATAGGCTACAGACAAACCTGCAAAAAGATCATGGGGATGCTGCCGGTCTACCAATGGCTGGCCTTTCCATGATTCGCCTGTTTGAAAAAGGAGAGGGTAACCTCCGCGCCCTGCCGTCAGAGCATCCAGTGACATCATAATGCTGAAATTCAATAGCCCGTGCTTACCAGCCCTTTGGTCTATCATGGCCATGATCCAGTTTGGGGCGTCAAATGTATTGCTGTGTTGGCGACCTGAGGAGTTATTGGCATTCTGAAAGTCCCCGCGCAACCAAAGTGCACCGTGCATCATGATCTGCGTATTCTTTTTATTCCACATGACAGCTTCCATCCTGCTGTCGGCCGGTAGCCAGGATGTCCCGCTCCCGTCTATGGTCATAGGCAAATGGCGGGAAAATGATGAGGACATAAATTTCGTGCTGTCGGCCGTCATGCTCATCTGCATGTTATCTATCTGCATCGAGGAATCTGCATTCATATTCATATGCTCGTGCTGTCCGAAAAGCAGTTGCCAGGACTGCATCAGGAATAATAAGGCTATAATTCGTTTGAAGTAATTATAAAGCATCATGCGTATTTAATATATCCGGCACAAAATCAATGCCACAGGCAAGAGGAAACTGGCTGTACACTGTCTATAGGTGCTGGAAGGAGTATGAATCTTTTGTTACAGCCGGATAGGAGCAAATCCTGTATAGTTATATTTCTTCTTCCCTCCCAGCGGGATAATCTTCATAGTGAGGCCGAGGCAGGTTTGATTCATGCCGATATTGACGGGGAGCATGAATGAAGGATCGAAATTGAAGGACAGCTTATCATCTACATTGAAATGATATAGGTGGCCGTCTACGACAGCGTCTATGAGGTTGAGGCCATACCATAGCACGGTGGCGAGTGAGGCATAGTTGAGGAAGCCTTTGTAGTAGTCGCGGTAGGTTTTGATAGTGGCGGCGTCTACTTCCTGTCCGAGATAGGTGCCGGTATAGTATGGGGGATTTCGTACAGCAGCGCGGTAGGCAGTGCGGGCCATATTGAACTGATGACTCTCGAAATATATCCAGTAACCCAGGCCGGCAAATCCGGCGTAGATGATCGGGATCTTCCAGTATTTCTTATTGTAGGCCTGGCCCAGCCCGGGTAGTACTGCTGACATCCATACGGCTTTTACAGGGCTGTGCTTTTTGACCACCGGGATCGTGTCTTTGCCGGGGATGATCTTGTCAGCACCGACTACTACGGTAGAGTCGACATTCAGTGGTTTTCCGGTGACGTCAAATTTTTCTACATCAGGAACGCGGGCTAAAGTATCTTTTGAGTATATACCGGCGGAGTCTGTGGCGCTTTGCGCATGCACCCATGAGGACAGGAGCAGAAAGAAAAGCCCCATCCAAACCTTCCCCAAAGGGGAAGGCTTTAACAGCCTAAGTGATACAAGGGAAATCCGGAATTTCTCCATCCTATTTGCCGATACAATCATTTTGCAGCGCTATGCTTTACTATGGAGCGCTTCGACATCCTGAGATACGGATTGCTTCTGAATTTCACGCTGTTTACTTTTTACGGGAAAAATTCATCGCAATGACGGTTTCTTTTAGACTTGAACTGCTTCGGAAGTTGAAGCTATCTATTTCTATGGGAAAACTTCCTCGCAATGACGTGTATTTAATTTTTTTGGCTTAGTCTGTGAGTATCTCTACGAGGCGCTCGAGGTCAGTATCGTTATAGAACTTGATAGCGATCTCGCCTTTGCCTTCTTTGGTACGGATGATGCTGACACGGGTGCCGAGAGAGGAGCTGATCTTGTCCTGTATCTTGCGCAGGAATATATCTCCCTCTGATGACCTTTTGTCTGCTGCTTCGCGAACACTGGGAGTGCTCGGTGCCTCCAGATTGATACCTCTCACGAGTTCTTCTGTCTGGCGTACACTGAGTCCTTTATCCACTGTCTCCTTGAATGCGCTAAGCAGTGTAGGCAGGTGATCGATAGCGAGCAGCGCCTTGGCGTGGCCCATGGTGATCCTGTTGTCCCTGAGTGCTGCCTGGATATCCGGTGGCAGTTTGAGCAGGCGGATGAAGTTGGTGACTGTACTGCGGTTCTTGCCGAGGCGCTCGGAGAGCTTGTCCTGGGTGAGCTCGCATTCGTCCATGAGGCGCTTGTAGTTGATGGCTATTTCGAGCGGGTTGAGGTCTTCACGCTGGATATTTTCTATCAGGGCTATCTCTATAGACTCCTGATCGGATGCGAGGCGCACGTATGCAGGTACATCTGTACGGCCTGCGATCTTTGATGCGCGGAGCCTTCTTTCACCGGCTATGAGCTGGTATTTATTGCCCTCTATCTTGCGCACGGTGATAGGCTGTATCACGCCGTGTATGCGGATAGAGTCTGCCAGTTCCCCCAGGCTCTCTCCATCAAAGGTAGAGCGCGGCTGGAATGGATTCACTTCTATGTGGGTGAGGGGTATGTTTATCACCACACCGGCCTGATTGCCGATGGATGCTGTAGATGCTACTTCTTTATTGGCAGAGGCTTTGTCATCGCTGAGCAGCGCACTGAGGCCGCGCCCGAGCCCTCCTTTCTTCTTATTATCAATCATTATCTATCAAATTTAACTCTTTCTGGTCTTCAGGAATATTGGTTGCATTGTTTCTTTGCAAAATTTCACGAACGAGGTTCATGTAGTTCACAGAGCCTTTGCTCTCGGCATCATACATGATGGCGGGCTTGCCGAAACTAGGCGCCTCACCGAGACGTGTATTGCGATGTATGATCGTATCATAAACGATATTTTCAAAGTGCTTCTTGATCTCATCCACCACCTGATTGGACAGGCGCAGGCGCGGATCGTACATAGTGAGCAGGATGCCCTCTATCTCCAGGTCAGGATTGAGCCTGGTCTGCACGATCTTGATCGTATTGAGGAGCTTGCCGAGGCCCTCGAGTGCAAAATACTCACACTGTACCGGTATGATCACAGAGTCAGATGCTGTAAGCGCATTGACAGTGATCAGGCCGAGCGATGGCGAGCAGTCGATGATGATGAAGTCATAGTCCTTGCGCAGGTCCTCCATCATCGCCTTGAATATCTTCTCGCGGTTGGGCTGATTGATGAGTTCTATCTCTGCACCTACGAGGTCGAGGTGAGAAGGCAGGAGGTAGAGATTTGGCGTCTCCGTCTCGAGGATAATATCCTGAGGCTTGACTTCATTGACGAGGCACTCATAGAGGCTGGTCTTGATGTTCCTCGGGTCAAATCCTACTCCTGAGGTCGCATTGGCCTGTGGGTCCGCGTCGATCAGCAACACTTTATGCTCCAGTACTGCGAGGCAGGCGGCTATATTGATGGCGCTGGTTGTTTTGCCTACTCCGCCTTTTTGATTGGCGAGGGTGATCATTTTGGACAAGCGCGCCTTTTTTTGTTTTTCCATATATCTACTCTTTTCTTAAAATTCTTTTGTTTCCCCTATCGCCATCAGGTGCAGTGTCTTTCCTTTGTCCGAAAAGGCCTGCTGCGCCCGTGCGTGGCCCATCTTTATCCATCCAAACGTATCATAGTGTACTCCTAGTATATTGTCACACTCTATGAAGTCACTGGCTATCACTGCGTCTGCTACGCCCATGGTGAAGTTGTCTCCTATCGGCAATACAGCCAGGGTCAGTTTCGGGCAGATCATGGGTATGAGCTTCATATCCATGGTCAGGGCCGTATCTCCTGCGTAATAGAGCGCGCCTCCCGCATACTCTATGACAAATCCTACGGGACTGCCTCCATAGACGCCGTCAGGCATCACGCTGGAGTGTATCGCATTGACGCATTTCACAGATCCGAAGTCAAAGGCGAACCTGCCGCCGGTATTCAAGCCGTGTGTCTGGGCTACGCCCTGCTTTGATGCCCAATGAGCTACCTCTACATTGGCGATGACCCTTGCGTTTGTCCTCTTGGCGATAGCCACAGTATCACCTACATGGTCAAAGTGGCCATGTGACAAAAGGATATAGTCAGCCTTGATAGTGTTGACATCTATATGCTTTGCCAGCTCATTCCCCGTGATAAAGGGGTCAAATAGCAGTGTTTTGCCGTTGATCTCTATGCTAAAACAAGAATGGCCGTAATAATTCAACTTCAAACTCATACTTTCTACAAATATAACCTAAGCACAGCAACGGTTCTCCATTATTCTCCACTTGTAAACGGAAATTATGTTCGTTGTCTGTGGATAATGGGTGGATAAGAGGGTAAAAAGAGGATAGAGGCTATGGAATAGAGAATAGTTGAGGGCCTCTATAAAAAAGCAAAGCCCTCCGGTGTGGAGGGCTTTGGCTGTTATTTTGAGATTATCAGATTACTTAGTGATAGACAGTCTGTTTGATACAGATTTGCCATCATTTTCGATCCTTACTACATACAGGCCGCCAGCGAGGTCAGCGAGGTTGTATGCCTTCTGGAATGATCCGCTAGCTGTTTCGTTGTAGTGCTTCACTTCTTCGCCGATCATGTTTGTGATAGTGATAGTAGTAGCACCAGTGATCCCGTTAGCAGAGATTGTTACTTTGCCGTTAGTCGGATTTGGCACCATAGATACATCAGACAGTGCTGATATGTCATGTACACCTACTCCGTCTGCTCTGAGCCTTACATCTTTGCAAGTTTTAGCGGTGAAGCCACCGTCAGCAACTGTGAGGCACACATGGATAGTATCTGCATCTGGTCCCATGAAAGTATCCTTAACTGTCCTTCCTGTCTGTGATGCATAAGTGTATCCTACATATGGAGAGCTAGTGAAATCCCACTGGTAAGTAGAAGCATTGCTGCCGTTTGTAATAGCTGTGAAAGTCACCGGCTGGCCAGCCCTGATCGGTGTAGTACCGGGAGTCCTGGTAAAGTCTGCATAGAGCAGGCTTCCTGCATGTCCGAAGTTCAGGTTGCAATAAACTGCATCTGTAGTGCTGAAGTATCCGATATTGCCCGGAGATGTGAAGTCTTCACCGATAGGGAAGCCATTCTCCTGATATTGAGTAGATACGAGTGCTACGTTTGAGTCAAGCGTGCTTACCGCCTCGATCGCTGCCCAGTAGAGGCCCGGAGTCAGGACTGCATTACCTGTAGAGTTATCTATTTTCATGATGATAGGCTTCACCGTGCTATTAGAAGATATCTGAGCCGATGTCAGCGTGACAGGAAATGTAGAAACCACTGCTCCGCTGTATGTCAGTGAAGTACCGACTGTAACCGGGTAGATAGTCGCTTTCAGAACGCAACCTGGCTTAGTGAAAGTGATAGGAGGTGTACCGCCATTGCTGCCGCCGATAGCTGCAGTAGTGACCGAGGTCACAGTGTCATCGTGGATCACCTCGAAAAGTGTGCCCAGGCGGAAATCAAGACCGTAGTTGTTTCTCAGCAGGAAGTATACGCTGGAAGAAACAGAGCCGGTATTGATAGAGAATACTGAGTCATTTACTACAAATGCAAAGCTATCCGTGTTATTGCTCACGTCGTAGTCTACAGAGTCAGAGTGTACATATACGATAGACTTGTAGCTGCCTATTCCATTTACCGGGAGTGTAGTGTAGTCCAGTGTATCGACACCGGCTGGCACTGAGCCCAATGCAGGATTAGTAGAATATGAAGCGGATACTACATTGTTCTTTTTCAGCGTGATGTCCGCTATGACATTTGGCTGGGCAGCTCTGCCACCGTTGCGGAATATCGCTACAGGAGTGATAGAGTCTATCTGTGAAGCCGGATATGCAGCGAATGCGAGGCCGAGGCCCTGTGAGGTCAGGCTCTGGCTGGCAAAAGATACAATAGAGAGGTCATTCTGAGGAAGTTCGATGACATTGATATCATCGAGTGCCCAGAAGTAGTATTCGCCATCGAATATGAATTTAATAAACAGATTGTTCTGGCCATTGACGATGCTGCTGAGATCGATAGTTACTTTCTCATCAGCGAGGTCTGTAGCAGCATTGGCGCTGAGGTCCGCATTGAGTGTATCGATGGTCCAGTTGATACTGTCCGTACTGAATGCTACAGATGATGTAGCACGGAAATTGGCCAGGTACTGGTAGAAATCGAGACGGACACGTGGGTGTGTAGACACGTCGATAGCGTGTGATGTGAGTTCTACATGCTGAGGAGCAGGAGCTGGTCCTGTGCCCTGTGTAGTGCCTGTACCCTCATCGAGAGAGTCAGAGTCAAAAGTGATATAGCCAGTCGCCCTGGTAGGAGAGGTGATAGTACCATACGTGCTGCCATAGTGACCGCCTGAACCGGCTGTCTGGTTCATCCGGGGTGTGAATTTAACTGCGGATGGACTGCCACCACTGGCCGAGCCCACGTTGCTCCAAAGGGCTGGAGATATGCCACCTGAGAAGTCCTCTGAGAAGAGCACCTGCTGAGCATTGGCGTAGCCGAGGATCAGGAAGGTGATAAAAAGAGTTGAGAAAAGTTTTTTCATTGCGTGATGCTTTAATTGTTTAATTTTTTACAATAACGAAGGTACAAATTAACTAAAAAAAATAGCTCCTTCTTCAAAAAGATGACACTTTTTTTACAAACCGATGATTTGGAGCCAATATTGACAATATAATGGTGTGTTTCTACTATTTTTATGGCTAAATCGCACATCATGTATTATTACGAAACCGTATCTGAAGCCGTAGCCGATCTGGCCAAAAGAGGCTACAGGGTCAATTTTAACCTGTCCAGCGAGTACCTCTCCTGTACGGATCAAGATATACACCTCCGGGCGGATGAGTTCAATATCGACGAAACCTACCGGTTCGAAGGCAATACCGACCCCGGCGATGAGATGGTAGTCTATGCCGTATCATCAGAAAGCAAGGGCCTCAAAGGAGTATTGGTCAATGCCTATGGCCCATACGCCGATAGTATATCGTCAGAGCTGATCGCAAAATTGGCAGCAAGCCATTAAATATAAGTGAAGAGGTGATGGAGTGATGAAGGGAATGCCTTATCACTTGATCAGCCAGATGCGGTAGTCGTGTACCTGAAATAGGTGCATGGCCGTGTTGGTATAGTAGTTTACCACCATCTCATTGCTCACCCTGGACGTACGGAATGCCGGCGAGAGATGAAAGCTATACCCCAGCCCTTCATATGATTCCTTATTGATACCATCGGCTATCGCAAAGCCATACTTGTCAAATATAGCGGAGAGGTAGTTCATGGCATCATAGCCCATATAGGAGTAGCGCGACGGGCGCTGGGCATAGGACTCCATATACAAGCCCATGAACTCCGTGACCTGTGTTTTGGATGTATCCGCATAGAAATTATCCGTGAAGTAAGGCTGTGCATTGTTCAGGTAATCGACGCGTATCTGCTCCCCGTCTATCCATGTCGGCATACCAAATATCACGGTGTTGTCCTTGCTGTTTGTACGCAGCAGGGAGTTGACCAGGGGCTCGTCGTAGCAGGTGAGCATGACCACATTTTGCTCTTTGGGCAGGAGGTGGGTAGCCAGGTTATGCTTGGCGGCAGAGGCCGATGAGTCTGAGTTGATCAGTAATGTATATCTCAGCTTATTGCTATTGACGGCATTGTATGACCTGAATAGTGTGTCCAGCTGTTTGGCCGCAGACATGTCGCGCTCCCTGCGGGTCGTATAGACGATGATATTTTTGTCAGAGAAGCTATCCATCACCATCTCGTATTCCTTCTGCAGGTGTGCATCGATAGTGGGTACGAGGCGCACCAGAAAAGGGTTCTCGGTCGCGATAGATTTGCTCGCTACAAAGGGTTGGATATTGATGATGCTATTCTTTTTGCAGAATGCCGCTACGGTCTTGGCCTCCTGTGGTGTGGCAGGGCCGATGATGAGGTTGCAGGTTTTAAGCACAGGGTTTTTGAGCAGCTCCTGTACGACGGAGTCGCTATTCTCTGTGTCATATGTATAGAACTCTATTTTTTGTTTTGACTTCGTGTGATTGACCGCATACTGCAGGCCCTGATAGAAGTCCAGCGCCTCGCGGCTGCTTTCCCTGAGCTTGTATATATCGCCTTTGGCCAGCTCCTTGTCATTCATATAGCCGTATATCTTGCCCGAGGTCGCGACGAAATCAAACGGCAACAATAATCCTATCTTGATCGCACTGTCCGCATTGGGAGTATAGAAAGGTACACCATGTGTGGTGGAGTCGGCCATCTTTTTCTGAGCTCCACGTGATTCCCCTTTGTGCGATGAACCCTCCGGAGCGGGTTCGTCCTGAGGCGCGACTGCTCTGGTGTTGGGATTGTTGGAGACCGGACTATTCTCTATGATCCTTTTGCGCTTGCCGCTATTGACTTGCGCTGTCACGGACAGAGAGAGCAGGACGATGACTATGAGAAAAAAGGACTGCTTCAATTTGTTTGGTTTGGCGAGCCAAGTTGGCAAAAATATCTGATGGCCCCAAACCTCCAAGGGCTTTAAGGAAAGAGCGATGCCATCCCTCCTGGTGCGAATGCAGTCATTCATATATTGAGTAGAGTCCTTGTTGAAGAAGGGATGACATCGCTGCCCCGGACTCAAGTCTCCCTTTTCAACGGCCTCCTCGCTAAGGTCTAAAGAACGATGCCATCCCTCTTGATGCTATTTAAGTTGATATACTCAAACTAACCCGGCTGGGAAAGGGATGGCATCGCTGCTTCGGCTTTAAGTCTCCCCTTCGGGGAGATTTAGAAGGGTTTGTACTCATACTTCGGCTGCCATCCGTTGACCTTCTTAGGCAGCAGGTCGTAGAAGTGCCAGACGCTGGAATACACATCTCCGGGACCAAAGAAATCATAAGACGCGCGGTAGATCTTGCCGTCTTTACGGATCAGTGCAGACACGCCGGGCCAGTATCCTTCGCCTTCTTTGTAGAAGCCGAGGTCTTGGGTGAACGTACTTTTAGCGGCAGATAGCATAGGGAATGCCCAGCCCCTGCCCGCTGCAAACTCACGCTGCACCTCCGGTGTGTCCGGAGATATGAGTACGAATGGTACGCGGTCAGCGAGTGGTTTGGTCACGCCGTTAAATCCATCTGCCCAGAGTGTGCAGTACTTGCAGCCTTTGCCCATATTATGAATCACGAGGAGTTCATCGCGATCGTCAAATAGGCTCGACAGCAGCAGATCTTTGCCCCCGGCATCCTGCAGGGTATAATCAGCTACCGGCTCCGGCTCTGCCTGGCTGCGGAGCGTGAGTATCTCTTTGCGTTTATTGGCTATATCGCTTTGCAAAGATTCTATCTGGCTGTAGATTTGTTCATTCATGGCATTCTCTTTGTAATATTGTCACTAAGATATACGTTTATCTAATATACCACAAAATGAAGAAAGTCACCATCATATTGCTGATGCTATGCGCGGCACCGGCCTTCGCGCAGGCAGATAAGTACCTGGCCCAGATACGCAAGTACAATGAGAAGTCCTCCTTTGAGGATGCGCGCTACAAGGGTATGGACTGGCAGCACTTCTACAAGCTCGATGAGGCTAATGACCTCGTCGATCCTAATAACTATGACTTTGACCTGATGAATGCTGCAGTCCTGTTCGCGGTCAATAAATACCGCGCATCAAAGGGCGTCGCTCCGCTCAAGTTCGAACCGCGCCTGCGCGACGCCGCCAGTATACACTCCGACCAGATGGTGAAGCGCAATTTCTTTGACCATGTGAACCGATACGACAAGGCTATCGCCATGCCCAATAACCGGACAGAGATGTGCAAGTTCGCAGGTGAGCGCATAGCGGAGAACCTCGCCCGCAGCTATGTCGATCCCGACAAGCCGATGACCTACACACAGGTAGCCGATATGGTGGTCAAAGAACTCAGCGGCTCCTATGACCACAATCAGCACATGATCGATCCCAGCCTCGACAAGATCGGCTGCGGCCTCATCTTTGAGAATAAGCCTTTCAACGGAATGAACTATTTCCGCCTGACGCAGGATTT
>JAOQAO010000209.1 GCA_025963485.1 Bacteroidota bacterium
TTTTGGCGATCTCAATGTCAATGATCTCGGTAGCTTTTTTCTGCACAATGCCACTGTCACCATCACTCGGGATGGTGATACCAATACGACAGAGCCACTCAATGAGATATGCTTACGCGATTTCACCGCGATTCCAGACTCCGTCAAAAGGGGGCTCCTATACGCGCTAGGTGTTGACTTCTACGATTCCTCCACGGTTCCCAATATTTGTGTCTACACACTCTCTCTGGACGAGCTGGCCGAGTATTTCAACAATAATCCATGCATAGGATGTGGACAGGAAGGTCATCGCTATGATCTCAAAATAAAAGTGAATGGCAAGACCATCACATCCTATACCACCATCCCGCATGCGCTCGCGCTCAATGGCCTCGGTATACGCGCCGTACCGGGCAATGACTCTCTGGTCAATGTCACCGCCTCCATATCTGTACCTTCCACTTCCGGCAACTTTATCCGCTACTGGACCAGGCGCAATAGTGAGCCGTATTATACTGCCTTCTCCGGTTCGGTTTACGACGATAAACTTTTCTCCGGTCAGACGCTTACGCTCCCTGTAGAAAGAGGTATACCCGGCTATGTGACCAATCCTGACCCTGTGACTTATGGTTACTTCTGGAAAGGTGATACCGTCACCGTGAAATGGACCAATATTGACAGCAGGACTTTCGACTTCTACAATACATTGGAGAATGACGGAGGTGGCAGTCCTTTCTCATCACCCGTCAGGGTCAAATCTAATGTCTCCGGAGATAGCGCCATTGGCATCTGGGCAGGATATGGCGCCAGGTACTACACGATCACTATACCGCGGTGATATCTAACGGTGAAATGCACTTATTTATCCGCAGGCAAATCAGCAAACAGATTGATTTCCCGGATTATCGTCAGCTATTCGCTTTATTTTCATAGTTTTGCCGCTTAATCACTTTTAGACTAAATGCTGAGATATAAAGCTGACAGGCGTACTGTGGCGACTGTGACCTTGTATTGGGTAGTGGCTATTGCGCCATGGTTACTCTGGGACAGTATGGCTACCTGGCAGATCATTGCATGGGTCATTGTCAATTGCCTCTTCTCTTTTTTCTGCGCCGTCATCGTTCACAACTCCATTCATGCCCCTATTTTCAAGGACCGGACCATGAACCGTTTGTTTCAGTTCGTCCTTTCCTTTACCTATGGCCACTCGGTGAGCGCTTATGTGCCGGGTCATAACTTCAGCCATCATAAATTTACCCAGGAGCGGGAAGATGCCATCCGCACGACTAAAGCGCGTTTCCGCATCAATCTCTTCAATCAGCTCTTCTTCTTCTATATCATGAGTGGAGATATATTAAAAGGCGAGATCCGCTTTGGCAAGAAGATGTATCAGGAAAGGCCAAAGTGGTTTTGGCAATATGCCACGGAGTTAGGACTCGTCATACTTGTCAATGTTGTCCTGGTCATTATTAACTGGAAGTGTGCGATCCTTTTTTGGCTCATCCCGCATCAGTATGCAGCCTGGGGTATCGTAGGGACCAATTATTTCCAGCATGATGGCGCGGACGAGACACATGCCTACAACCATAGCAGGAACTTCAGCGGCAAAATCCTTAATTGGATCATATTTAATAATGGCTATCATGGCGCTCACCACAATAAGCCAAACCTGCACTGGAGCCTGCTGCCGGAGTACCATGACAAGCATATGCGCCCCAATATCCATCCCAATCTGGATCGTGTTTCATTGATCCCCTATCTCATAGAGACGCATATATATCCCGGTAAGCGCCTGGACTACCTGGGAAATCCTGTGGTGCTTCCTCCGAAAGAGGAAGATCTCGACTGGGTAAATGCGGTGAATGTAAAACAACACGAAGAGGACATGGCAGCGTAAAGCCTGGTTCCGTTTCCGTTACTTTTTTATGATCCTGAATGTTGTTGCCAGCGATGTATTGGCTATGCGTATGACATAGTTAGCAGGTGCCAGGGTCGCTATATCCACATTGGTGAGGCCGGGATATGGTGGTAGAGAACCTGTGACCATACTGCGGCCGTCCATACTGTATATTGTATATTGCATATCCCTTGACATATTGAATGTCTCTATATGCACGACGTCCGATGCGAACGTGGGATAAACTGCTATTCCTCCCGTATATGCTATACCATCTATACCTGCCACATGTCCCTGGCCGGTACCACCCATAGTATCCCGGGCAATGGTATCCTGATTGACTATCACTCCGTGACAGCCTGCTGCGCAGTTGCTCGGATTACTATGCATGGATGTGAGGCCCGTCCTCCGGGTACACTGCTCCGCACCGCTTCCGGTCAGTGTACCATAGTACAATAACCCACCGATAACCAAAAATAAACATGCTGTGTACGTTTTTTTCATAAGGAGAGTGTTTATGATTTGAGATGGGATTATACCCTGATCCTTATTCTAAAGATAATACAAAAAAAATGCAAAGATTGTCATAGAAGAGTAAAAATAAAATGACAATCGGATCGCATTGTCAGGATTAATGGGTTTGACCCCTGCAAAAAAAACTCATTTCAGAGAGCGCTTTTCATGTATGCAGCCAACTGGCATTTTAGTCCTTGATGCCGCTTATATAATTTATAAGGTTTCAAAGATAACCGAGGAAAAACCATGAGTGGCCGAGAAAATCAAATTTTAATCGGCTTACGCCCCCTTTCTTTTACAACAAAACTTTTGTTTCTGTATGCATGGAGGTTGTATAACAGATGAGTTTATGACTTAAGTCATTAAGTCCCAAAACTATCGTGCAGGTATGGCGTAAGTGGATGAAACAATCATTCACTCTGGTGAGAACAATCACTAAAAAACAAAATACCCATGTCCCGTACCCTACTACTTTTTATACCCCTGATCCTGTTTTGCCTGCATACCCAGGCACAGCATGAGGTCTACAACGACGGCGGCCTGCTGCATGCCAATAAGAATGCCATCATCCATATAAATGGTGAGATAGAAAACAAGACTGGCTCTACGACTCTCAATGATGGAGTAATAGAAATCACCGGCAATCTCACCAATGACTCTTTGGCCATCATGGCAAATGGGGCCGACAGCACCTCTACAGAAAGAGTGTACAAATTCGTAGGAGCTGGCAAGCAGGCAATAAGGGGGAATTTCTCCGATACCTCATCGCGCTATCTGTATAATGTGATAGTAGATAAATCCACCTCCGGTTCGGTCGTCGAGATGCAAACCAATGCCTTTGTGAAAGGCTCTCTCATATTTGGAAGCTCTACTACCGGCTCCGCCACCTATACACCCACAGGGGCCTCTGTCCTGACAGATCATAGCAATCGCGGTATCATAAGAACATTTGACCTGGTCAATAAAGACTATGAACTCTACATCACAAACCCGGCGATAGATGCGATAAAGGGCTATGCGCCGCTCGCGATCAGTGCCGCTCCCACCGATGGCTATATAGTAAACAGAGGAGCACAAGCTGCAGGAAAGGGAGGCCTCGCCAGAAACGTATCGCAAACAGGAAGCCCTTATGTCTTTCCGGTCGGATCCGATCTGAATGGTTATAACGCGGCAGCTATCACCTTCAGCTCCATAGCTACAGGTACAGATAAAGTAAGGGGCATGTTTGTAGATGCTACAGGAGGGATCGGCACATTGGGTAGATATTATGGTGCCGGTAGCGGCAATGATACTTCTGCCTTGGGATTCCATTATTATTTTAATACGAATTCCTGTGATGCCAATAGGCCTAAGCTGCTCGCATTGACCGTTCTTCCCCAGGATCACGGATACTGGAGCTATGCCGGCAATGCATCAGATGTATACTCCGTAGAGATGTACCCCAACTCGATCTTTGGAGGCGGTGCCACTACATCCACCTGGAGGATCATAAAAAAGACCGGCAGCATCGACAGCGTACCATCTGGTGACTGGACACCGGATATACTATCTACTATATCCACTCCGGCTAACCTGCTCACATATACTACCCAGACCGGATGCTACCCAGGTAGCGGTATACCCGGAGGTCAGTACACCGGTTTTTCCAATTTTCAAATAATCAGCTCTTCGGCAAATTCATCCTTGCCCATCGTCCTGATCTCACTGACGGCATGGCCTGTGGACAATAAATTTATAAGCCTTTCCTGGCTCACTGCCCAGGAAATAAATAATAAAGGCTTTGAAATATTGCGCAGCGAAAACGGCATTGACTTTCAAAAAGCCGACTGGGTAGCAGCACAAGGAGGAGGAAACTCAGCAGTCGGATTTGAGTATGGTTTTGACGATCACAATGTGCAGCCGGGCGTGGTCTATTACTATAAACTTAATCAAACAGATCAGGATGGGACTGTGACACCTACATATGTAGTGCAAGCGCAGATCGGTGGAGAAGATATAACGACAGTGAGCGATTTCTTCCCAAATCCCGCCGTGTCGATTTCTCAGATAGCTATTCACTCGCCTGCCAATGCAAGTTTTGTAGCCGAGCTATACAACATGACAGGCCAGATGATCCAAAGGGCTGTGATCCATGCCCCGTCTGGCAATTCACGCTTTGAGCTCAGCATTCAAGACCTGCCATCAGGTACCTATAAGGCTGTTATCAAAAGCGATTCAAATGTTTTTATCAAGTCTCTGAATATTATCCGTTAATCCCCAAAGCAATTACAATGAAAAATTCTAATCTTCTCTTTCTTCCCCTTTTCTTTTTCGCCATAGGAGCCTCGGCTCAAAGCGGCAACGTCGGTATCGGTACCAATACGCCCACATCGAGGCTCCAGGTCAATGGCTCAGTCTCCTTTGCCTATCGTACGGTCACTGCCTCAGCTACGCTGGATGCCAGCGACTATACAGTAGAGTACAATGGCACCACTGCGGCGACGATCACACTGCCTGATGCCGTGGCATGCCGGGGGAGGAGCTATCATATCAAAAATGTAAGCGCTACCATACCCACACCTATAGTGACCATCGTACCACAAGCGGGACAGACTGAAGACGGCAAGACCACATGGCTGCTCGATACCAAAAACGAACTGGCATATATGATGAGCGACGGTGCCAACTGGCATGTATACGCTCAGATGGTACCTACTGCCAAAACAGATACCACTGGCGGTTCATGGAATGAAGGTGGCAATTCAGATCAAACTACAGGCGCCAAAAAATTTGGTACGATCACCAATAATGACATCCCGGTCATCACTAATAATACCGAACGAATGCGTATCAGCAAAACGGGTGCAATTGGTATAGGTACTTCCACCTTTGATACCATCAATCCCGAGAAGCTGATCGTGAACGCAGGTGTGACAAGTTCTGTCAATGCCATAGTCGGCAAAGGCTCTATCAATAGCTACCTGCAACTGAATATCCAAAACCAATCAAGTGGGGCAAGTGCATCATCTGATATAGTGGCTACGGCTGACAATGGAAATGAAAGCACCAACTATGTGGACATGGGTATCAACGGGAGTGCATATGCAGGAGCGGTGATGGGCGCTGCCAATGATGGCTATCTGTATACAATGGGCAATAACTTTCTGATAGGTGCCGGCACCGCTGCCAAATCACTCATATTTATGACAGGAGGCACGGATCAGGCTACTAATGAAAGGATGCGTGTAGATGGCAGTGGCAATGTGGGTATAGGCACTACATCACCGGCATATAAACTCGACGTATCTGGTACGGGCCGCTATACAGGCGCACTCAAGATCGGCGCATACACACTTCCCGCCACCGACGGCACGAGCAATCAGGTACTGACCACCGGTGGCGCAGGTACAGTCACCTGGCAGTCGTTGGCCTCCATCGTCACAGCCGGATGGTCCCTGACCGGCAATAGTGGTACGACCCCCGGTACTAATTTTATCGGTACTACAGACAATCAATCGCTGGTTTTCAAAGCAAATAATACGCAGGCAGGCAAAATAGACCTGCCATTAAACAATACATCATTTGGCTATCAATCTGCTGCTGCTGTGACTACGGGTACCGCCGCCACCTTCTTCGGCTATCAGGCCGGGTTTCATACTACGACGGGTGTCAACAATACAGCTATAGGTGCTTCGGCTCTCTCAACCAATACTACCGGGGCCAGCAACACAGCAGTCGGCTCTGGTGCATTGAAAAGCGCAACTACTCCTTCGGGTAATACAGCCGTGGGCAATGCGGCCCTTTTCGCTACTACTACAGGAGGCAGCAATACTGCGCAAGGAGCCTACTGCCTGCAATCAAATACAACAGGCGGCAGCAATACAGCACAGGGATATAGCGCTTTGGGTGCCAATACTACCGGCACCAATAATACTGCTGTCGGTGGCGGTGCGCTGCAGACCAATACGACAGGTCTCAGCAATACTGCTCAAGGCAGTGGTGCCTTGCAATTTAGCACCACGGCAAGCAGTAATACGAGTGTGGGGGCATTCTCATCGCAATATACTACGACCGGTGCCTCCAACGCAGCGCTGGGCTATGGCGCATCGGGCAATACTACTACCGGGAGCAATAATACTATGATCGGCTATACAGCCGGTGCGACCAATACTACAGGCTTAAATAATACGCTTTTGGGCAGTGGTGCAGATGTAAGCAGTGCCGCACTGACCAATGCTACTGCCATAGGATACAATGCAAAAGTGGCTACCAGCAATAGTTTGGTTCTCGGTGGCACAGGTGCGAGCGCGGTCAACGTGGGTATAGGCACTACTAGTCCGGGAGCGAAACTGGAGATAACTGCCGCAGCAAATACTTCGGGATTAAAATTTACCAATCTCACCAGCGCCTCTCCTTCGGCTGCCTCGGCGATCCTCGGCGTAGACGCCACTGGCAATGTGGTAGTATCCTCTGCTGGTGCTGTTTTCACAGGGGCCACGAGTTCTACCGCGGGTTCTACGGGGATAGTTCCGGCGCCCGCTGCGGGCAACCAGAATAAATTTCTCACGGGAGGCGGCGCATGGGCGCAGGGTTTTCCCCTTATCACTGCTAACGGTATCTCTACGGCTACTACTGAGACGCGTGACTTTAATGCGTGGGTGACCAAAGGAACGGGCTTTTATATCACTGACGTCACTGCGCCTGTTACAAATCCAATTCCAAATGAAACAGCGTGGTTTAGCTTTTCACAGGCCGCCACCGGTGGAGGATATTTCGGTCAGACAGCCTTGAACGATCACAATTTCTACTACAGAGGCGGTAGTGTGGCGGGACTGACCTCTTCTGTCTGGAACAGGATGATGAGTGTCCCTGCCACATCGCAGACCAAAATAGTGATCGACGCTGTCAATAATGCAACACTCAATAATATGGATAATGGTTCTTTGGCCTTTGCGACCAACAATAACGAAAGGATGAAGATCGACAGCCTGGGCAGGGTGCGCATAGGCGCTTCAAGCATAGCTTTTGATACGATAAACCCTGAAAAGTTTATAGTCAATGCAGGTACTACTACTTCTGTCAATGCTATAATCGGCAAAGGAACTATAAACAGCTATCTGCAGCTCAATATCCAGAACCAGTCAAACGGTACCAGCGCATCATCTGATGTGGTAGCCACTGCCGACAATGGAAATGAATCAAGCAACTATGTGGACATGGGTATCAACGGGAGTGCATATGCTGGTGGTGTGATGGGCGCCGCCAATGATGGCTATCTTTATACATCAGGCAATAATTTCCTGATAGGTACCAGTACTGCCGCCAAATCACTCATATTTATGACAGGCGGTACGACTCAGGCCACCAATGAAAGGATGCGCGTAGATGGTAGCGGCAAGGTGGGTATCGGCACTACAAGCCCGGCAGCTAAACTGGATGTAAGCGGCACTTATAAGTTGGGATCGTCAGGTACTGTCCTCACCAATATGATCAAGACCAGTGTCAGTATCACAGACAATAATGACTTCAGCTATATAAATACTGAGACGGCCACGGCCACTGTGACAGGCGCCACTGCCAATGCCACCGTGATACTCAATCCGCGCAGTGCATTGCCTACGGGTATATCCATTGCCTGGGTCAGGGTCAGCAGCGCCAATACGATCACTGTCGGTTTTACCAATTCGGATACCACGCCACGGGCACTTGGCAGTGTGACCTTTGATGTGACTGTCATTCAATAAAGAACCTATGTAAAACAAAACAACCACTGTATAAACGAGTGACTGTTTTGTTTTACCTGAAGGAAGTATAAACGATTAAAGAATTCAATCAAAAATGTAAAACTATGAAGAGGCTATTTACGCAATTTTACATTCTTGCTCTATCGGGCATCAGCGCATCCGCCCAGAGCGGCAGTATAGATATCGGCACCACTTCTCCACTGAATGTCCCGGTGACGGTAGAATATATAGCAGTCAATACCTTTGAGGCATCCGATGCCAGCAACTATGGTACAGGATACAGCGGTTCCACTGCTGCCACCATTGTATTAAATAATGACACAGCCCGGCTGGGCAACTTTACCCGCAGTGACAATATGCGGGCATCAGCCATTGAAAAAAGACTGATGCCGGTCAGTAACACTTTTATACTTGTCAGACGATCCCACTTTCATGTATCGATAGATCGCATGATCGCAGCCCCGGCCAATACAGTGTATAAAATAAACAGACCACTCACTTTGATCAATAGAATAGATATAGATATGAATAGCGGCATTGCCGAAGATGAGGCCAGGATCACTGACAAGATGTTGTACGCTTCGATCCCCGGAGAATTATATACGGGTATCAGCCGTGGCTATCTCAATAAACTGACTGTCCTGACCACAGGCCTGGACGAGGAGCTGAGCACCAATATGACCAAAAGTATCCTGCTGGAGCTTACTTTTATTTTTAATATGCCTTAGCCCGGAAAAGGTGAATTTCTGTAATTTACAAGTAAGACTGTGTATATTATAACATTTTGATAATCTGAACGTAAGATTTCATTGAGGCTCCATTCACCCCTAGCCTTATTAATTAAAAAACCGAATACCATGAGCTATTCTTTAGAGCAAACTCAGATAATAAGTGAGGAAACAGAAACGAATATATTGATGGATGACGAAGGAGTAAATATCTGGATAGATAAATACTCTGATGTGTTTTCAGATTTCGATACACGGCCTTTGTTCAAACGGAAACTTTCCAATG
The DNA here is from genome assembly GCA_025963485.1 of Bacteroidota bacterium. GTDB lineage: Bacteria > Bacteroidota > Bacteroidia > Chitinophagales > LD1 > UBA1941. The sequence goes on from JAOQAO010000209.1 coordinate 9,130, forward strand.
ACCTGATCGTCGAAATATGCAAACTGGTCGCGGGAAATGCGTCAGCAAAAGTTGAGATAAATTTTAATATCCTGGATGACAACAGGGATATCGAAGTGGAAAATATTATTGTTGGCCATCTTAAAACGCATTTTACAAATAGTAAGAAAGCGGAAAAAGCGAAAGTGAGGAAGACTACAAAGCTGGGTTACATGCTGACTTCGCTGGGCTTTTTTATTATATTGACAATTGCCTATGTATCTTCCCTGGCCAAAGGCGTGTTCTTCCTGAATAGTTTACCTGTCGTGGTCGAGCCACTTGCCTGGTTTGTCACCTGGACGGGGCTTGATCATATCTTCAAACATTTCGGCGACAATAAAATCAAGGATATTAATACCAGAATGCTTGAATCTTCTATTTCCTTTTCGTGCATGGGCGAAGTGAGTTTGCATGACCAGTCTGTCACTACTCCTAAAGCCAGAAAGGTAATACCTGCCGGAAATAACCTGCGCGTAGCCTGAACATGAATAGTGCTCAGCAGTACACTCGGTCCTGCTATTGAATAAAACAATTATCACAAATAAGTGATTCCCACATTGTGCTTCTCATTCAGGATAGAGATCACCTTTTGATAGTCCTCTTTACTACTCGTAAAGTCAAGATCGGCTGTATCCAGTATGACGATCCGCGCATTCGTCAGGTATTTGAAATGGTCCATATATGCTTGCTGTATGCTTTGCAAGTACTCAGGCTGGATGTTTTTCTCATAGTCCCGGCCTCGTTTTCGGATGTTAGAGAGTAGTTTATCTACGGGAGCATACAGGTAGAGGATTATATCGGGTCGCGGCAGGTTAGGATTGATGATATCAAAGAGATTTCGGTACAGCTTGGCCTCTGCATCCTTCAGGTTATTCATAGCAAATATCAACGACTTCTGGAAGAGAAAATCAGATACGGTAAAAGACTTAAAGATATCCGGCTCGCTATGCAGCGCCTTCAACTGTTGAAATCGCTCTGCCATGAAGTACAGCTCCACCGGGAAAGCATGCCGCACCGGATCAGCATAAAAAAGCGGCAGGAAAGGATTATCCTCAAACTGCTCCAGTATCAGCCGCCCGTTGAAATCCTGCGCCAGTTTCTGCGTCAGCGTGGTCTTACCCGCTCCTATACATCCTTCTATGGTAATAAATCTATACTCCACTAGTGCGAATATATCAAAATAGGTGACGGAGCAAACTCACACCAGTGTGAGTATGTTCTTGATGCCTGAGTCCTTTGCCATAGCCCGCGGAGTAAACTGTGGGCTATGGCAAAGAGATTGGCTCATTTGTTCCTCTTTTTTTAGTTATTTGCGACAGAATGAAGAGAGGGATTTATCAGTCGTTTATATTTATTTGCTTAATATCTGTGGGACAGCTTTCCGCGCAGCGGATCATGGTGTCCGATCTCAATAAACATCAAAAAGGCGCAGTCTACAAGTTTTCTTTCGCCCACCTCACGGATATACATGTAGGCGAGGGGATAGACGACTATGGCAGCCCCGGTTTCAACGATACGATGCCAATCGGCGATGTAGGCTATTCGGCAGTGAGCCTGCGCAGTTCGGTCCGCTGGATCAATGCACATGCGAAGCAAAAGAATATCCGCTTTGTGATAATCACCGGTGACCTCACGGATAGTGGAGAGAAGTCCGAATTTGACAAGGCTAATGAGATACTCAGCGCACTCGCTATCCCCTTTGTCCCACAGATCGGAAATCATGATGTGCGGCCACATACCCACGCTCTCAATGCAGCTACGGCCTCTGGCGACTCAGTGAATAATGTAGTTTTCGCAGGAGAGTTTGATACACTAAAACATTTCATGGACAAATGGGATGACGGATTTCGACAGGTCAGGGTCTATAGCCCATACTCGCGTCATGAGCAGTTCTTCCAGAATTTTATGTTTGAGTATCAGGGATTCGGTTTTGTGTTTTTTGACCTTAGCCCTCGCTTCATATATGGCAGGCCAAAGACGGACCATGGACCGAGGCCGAGGTTGAATGACTTTCCTAATGGTTCCTTTGATTGGTTGAAAAACACCTTGCAGGCTTTCCCGGATAAGCGCGATCATAATATATTCCTTTTCTCGCATCAGCCTCCGCATCAGGATTTCATGTCCATATTCAATGGACTGCATAGGGATGAATATGACAAACTCACTCATGCTTTGCTGCCTTACCGCTCGCATCTGGCTTACTGGATAGCAGGACACGTTCACAGGAATAGATCCTATAGTGTCCATACTCCCCGCAAGCACAAGTTCGTCATGAAAGTCCGTGAGACTGCTGCCAATAAAGAACATAAAAAAGGATTACTGCGTATCATCAATGTGTATGAAGCACCCGGGAAATAATTCTATGCTTCATTCAGTGCTTTGATCCTGTATCCCACACCATACAGGTTTTCGACTTCTATAGCATTGGCATCTTTCAGGAGCTTACGTATGCGGGTGATATACACATCCATGCTTTTTGCCGTGAAGTAATCATCTGTGCCCCATATCTTCTGGAGTATTTCGCTGCGGCTGATATACATGCCGCTCTGCCGCATCAGGAGATGCAGTATAGCAGATTCGCGCTGGCTGAGTTTCTTACTGCGGCCATTGACCTCCAGCAGGCGCTCCGATGGGAAGAGCACTATCTGGCCGATCGACACACTGGATTCCACCGGCACATTGGTATAGCCCGTACCCCCTCTGCGCAGCACGACCAGTATCCGGCAGTATAGCTCTTTGAAGCTAAAAGGCTTTGTGATATAGTCATCAGCACCTGTCTCAAAACCCCTCAGTTTGTCCTGCTCCGTGAGCCGTGCAGTGACAAAGATAAATGGAACCGAAGGATATTGCTGCCGGATATGTATCGCTACGGAGAAGCCATCCAGCCCGGCCATCATCACATCCAGTATGCAGAGTGCAAACTTCCTGCCTGAGATAGCAGCCAGCGCCTCATGGCCGTTTTTGGCCAGCGTCACTTCAAAACCCTTTGCCTTCAGGTTCTCCGCCATCAGGTAGCCCAGGTTGACATCATCTTCTGCCAGCAGTATATGTTTGTTTTCTGTTGTCATACCCGCAATAGCGTAATGGTGAATGTAGTACCGTTACCCGGCTTGCTCTTTACGTCTATACGGCCATGATGAGCCTCTATGATACCTTTGACATAGTGCAGGCCCAGCCCAAAGCCTTTTGTATTATGCGTATCACCTTCATGTGCACGATAGAATTTTTCAAAAATATGCTTTTGTGTTTCGCTGTTCATACCCATGCCATTGTCTGCGATGCTGAGAGTGATCTGCCGCGGTGAGTCAGTGAGTGTGATCGCGATCACAGGGATGCCCCGGCGATATTTGATAGCATTGTCCAGCAGGTTGCAAATACAGTTTAGCAGGTGGGTTTCATCTGCCGTTACTATCACAGATTTCGGATGGATAAATTCTATCCGGCCGCCGAGCTGTTCACATTTCAGCTGATAGGAGGAGAGTATTGTTTTGATAATGGCTACAAGGTCGATCTCATCTTTTCGTAATACTATTTGCCCCTTGTCCATGGAGACAGCCTGTAGCGCGCGGTCTATATTATTGCGCAGGCGGGCAGACTCCTGGGATATGATCTGTATTATTTTGTCGACCTTCTCTGAGTGTGCCTCAGGATCATCACTGATAGTTTCTATGGCCAGCGCGATGTTGGCTATCGGGGTGTTGAACTCATGCGTCAGATTATTGAGCAGGTCTGATTTCATTTCTGACAGGCGCTTTTGATCGAGATAGAAGCGCACAAATTTATAGAAGGAGAAAGTAAGCAGCAGGATGATGAAAATGGAAATGAACAGCCACAGGTTTATTTTATAAAAGCCGTCATCATCCGGGAAAACCACTGCCAGCCTGTAAGGCTTGATAAATTTATTGTCCGGGATAAAGTCTCTCGAAAATTCAGAATGCATCAGCGCTGCTGTATCTTTCACCCTCCGGCAGAATTCGACTCTATTATCATCCTTGACAATAAAACCAAAACCATATTTGGAGTGGATATTCTCAGCTGCAAGGCTCCGCCCTATCACAGAGTCTGCGACATCCATATTAAACTGAGCCTTGATGTCACGCGGATTGGCAAAACGTTTGCTCAGTAGCGGATTGTTTGTGTTCTTGTAAAACTCCCGTTGCTCATTATAGAAATCACTGGTGTCCGAAAACTCAATATGGAAGCGTACCTGTATCTCCGCGCTCATGGGGTAGTGTACAGACTCTATGGTAGAAATATCAAACCGCAGCGAATCGGAATTGGTAAAAAGTTCATCGCTCGTGAGCATATGTACCGTATCAGGAGTACCGGTGAAGCGGATCGAATCAAAGGGCTGGTGCAGCATATAGAACCCTTCGTGCCGGTTGATGTATATCTTATTATAGGTGAGCAGGCAGTAGTTCGTATTGCGCAGCCTCTCCTCTGTACTTTCTATAGCGCGCATCACCTGCATACGCGTCTCACGCTGCTCTATGATCGTGGTATGCCGCACCCACATTAGTTGGATGACTATGAGCATTACCAGTAGCAGGCAGATCCCCGCCATCCATATATATACCTTCTCCTTTTTCACGATACTCAAATTTGGCTCATTTAATCCTCATTGCACAGTCATAGTATTGTCATTAACTAAGTTTTAAGTATTGTTAAGCAGTCCTTAACCGCTTTCTGACAATGTGCAAAGTACTTTTGGTTTTACAAAAAATAACCGATCATGAGTACAATTTACACGCACATTTTATTTTTCAAAAAGGCAACTCTCACCATACTTTCACTTTTGCTTTTTGGCTTCACTTCCTTTGCACAGTGGTCTTCCATAGCGTCCCAGACCGGCGGTGTAGGCAATGACGGAGCCGTTAGTTTCACTATCGATGGCAATGGCTATACATTGGCGGGCTCATCTACAAATAAAGTCTACATGTATGACACACTGGCTGACACGTGGACCGTGGTCGATACCGTACCAGTAGATATGGGCCACGCCTTTGCCATGTCCTTCACGGTTGGGGGCAGGGTATTTATCGTAGGCGGAGATACCAGTGGCGTGCCGGTTAGTACGGTTTGGGAATATACTCCTAACGGGCGAGGTCATTTTCTGCAGAAGCAAGACTTCCCCGCAGGGCCGCGGGATGCCGGCTTTGGTTTTGGCCTCGATGGATATGGATACGTCGGCGCAGGCAATGATAACGTGAGCCTATTCGGCGATATCTGGAAATATGATCCACTGCATGATGCATGGACCCATTTATCTGATTCGTTGCTGCCCGAGGTACTCATATTCCCCACATCATTTGTCGTCGGGCACAAAGCTTACATTCTCACAGGAGGTACAGCACCTACAGGTGTCAACGAAGTGATGGATATGTGGGCTTTCGACGGCACGACTATGACGCAAAAGGCTTCTTATCCGGGGGCAGGCAGGCAGGCGGCTTTTACTTTTAGCAATAACGGATACGGCTATGTCGGCGGCGGCCAGGCCAACTATACCACCAACTATAATGATATGTGGCGCTACGATGCCGCTAATGATCAATGGTCGGCTGCTCCGGGTTCGCCCCTGCTGGGTGGCGCATGGTCATCCACATTTGTCGTCGGCAATAATGCCTATGCAGGTTTG
>JAOQAO010000216.1 GCA_025963485.1 Bacteroidota bacterium
AAATTCAAAACTCTGATGTTCGAATAGTCGAAAGTTATTTAAAGTAATACTGCTTAATTTCATCTAATATTATTTCTACACGTAAATCTACATTTATCCTGCTAAACGTAGCTTGCCTATAATAAGAAAACGTCCCGGCAAGGTACCGGAACGTCTAAATTATATAAAAGTCCTATGTTTTTGAGGACATTATTTGTGTTTCTCGATAGTCGCTGCCAGTTGATGCTTAGGCACCGCGCCTACCACTTTATCTACCACCTGACCGCCTTTGACAAATAGGATGACAGGAATATTCCGGATACCATATTTCATAGAAACCTCCGGGTTATTGTCTACATCCAGCTTGCCGATATTAACTTTGCCTGCATACTCGACGGAAAGCTGGTCGACGACCGGGCCCAGGGCCTTACATGGAGGGCACCATTCCGCCCAAAAATCTATAACTGATAATTTATCCGATTTCAGGACATCCGTCTCAAAAGTAGCATCTGTGAATGTAGCTGACATGGTTATTTCTTAGAGGTTATTATTTGTGCTTCTCGATAGTCGCAGCGAGTTGGCTCTTAGGCACTGCGCCTACTACTTTGTCTACTACCTGCCCGCCTTTGACGAATAGGATAGTCGGGATACTGCGGATACCGTATTTCATAGAAACCTCAGGGTTGGAGTCCACATCTAGTTTGCCGACGTTTACCGAGCCTGCATATTCTGTGGAGAGCTGTTCGATGACTGGGCCCAGGGCTTTGCAGGGTCCGCACCACTCTGCCCAAAAATCAATAACTGTGAGTTTATCAGACTTGAGTACTTCTGTATCAAATGTAGAATCTGTGAATGTAGCTGCCATGTTGTGACGATTTATGTTGTTGTTTAAAAGGAATCCAAATATACTATCATGTAGACGAATAAGGCTCGCCTATTATCTACATATTAACACTTTTTACCCGAGGCATTTCTCTATTTGTTTAATTAAAGCTTCATCCCCCGGCTCCACTGTAGACGAATACATATCGACTACCTTACCCTCCCGGTCGATGAGGTATTTGTAGAAGTTCCACTTGGGAGAGGAGTCCACGGTACCGTTCAGTTTTTTATTGGATAGGAATTTATAAATGGGATGCTTGGAAAAGCCTATGACATTAGCTTTCTCCATCATGGGGAAGGTGACACCGTAGTTCTTTTCGCAAAAGGCAGCGATCTTCTCTCCCTCCAGCGGCTCCTGAAAGAATTGCCCGCACGGGAACCCGATCACAACAAAGCCACGGTCTTTATACATCTGGTACAACTCCTCCAGCGTACCATACTGTGGTGTATAGCCACACTCTGACGCCGTATTGACGATGAGTAGTACTTTGCCTTTGTAGTCTGAGAAATTGACCTCTTTGCCTGTGAGGTCTTTAGCCGAATAGTCGTAAATGGTCTGTGACATTTTTATGATTGAAGCGATGAGTTAATGTCCTTTGCCGGACTTACTCGAAGGTAATGCATTTTGAATAGTAGTGAACATGTCATACGGATTATCCACAGACTGCGTATTGGTCATCCAGTCGGGTATGCCGCCGCCGGGATTGCTTGAGTATTCATTGGTCACCTGGGTCCCGTCACCTTTGGGCACGATGCGCCATGTGGCAAACATCTGCTCGATGCGGACGACATTATCTTTCTTATTGATGTACTTCGGTTCCGAGGTTTCATTGATCACTACTATGCCTGTCGCCGGATCGCGTTGTACTTTGACCCTCACTACGCAGTCGCGGTCAGCCAGCGGCCATGGGCATTTCACTACGGTATAACCTATGAACTCACTATCGCTGAACCGGGCCAGGATCTTCGCCGTCCTGCAGCGGGGCATCCAGTTAGGGTAATTATCAAAATCTGTCAGGAACTTTACGACCTCTTCCACTTTAGTACTGGGAAGGATCATATCGGCTTTGGAGTCGCGGAGCTTGCCCCATTTGCCTTTGCGGGTGAAAACCTTAATACCCTTTTTCTCGCGCTCCAGCAGCCAGTCATCTACCTGAAACCACGTGAATGATGTCAGTGTGAGTAGCAGGAGCGGCAGGTATAAAGTTCTCAGTTTCACCTCACAAAATTATGGATATTATCAGTCTAAAATCATACCAATTATATCAAGGTGCCGAAACAAATGCCCGAAACACCGATTATCCATGTCAGACGTAGGAAGGAAGAAATTATTGCCCTCGGAGGGTATAGAAAAGTATAGCAGGATCAGGTATGAGAAGTGATCATCACGGCAAGTTTTTCCCCTACCTCACTGCCCATCGCTACACCCATACCACCCATACGCACACCGAGAAATATATGGCTACTATGCTGCCTGATGATCGGGAATTTATCCTCTCCAAAAGCCATAATACCCGTCCAGGTATAATCTATCTCGTGCGGAGTGCCCGGCAGGATGATGGTAGCAAGCCTGTGCTTCAGCTCGGCCAGTATGCGCTCATTGTAAGAAAATTGTTCGGTCTGTTCTCCTGCGAAGTCCATATTTCTGCCGCCACCGAATAGTATACGCCCGTCTATCTGCCGGAAATAAAAATAACCCTTATCAGAATGGAAGACGCCTTTGATCTTAAGGCCGGGGATCGGTTTGGTGATCAGCACCTGTCCCCTGCCCGGCTTTATATCAAGACCCGGCACCAGCGTGTGCGTGAATGCATTGGTACATACAGCCAGTTGCCCACAGCGGAAGGGCACCCGCTCGCTCAGGAACTTATGCTCTACCATCACCTCCACCTCATCAGCTTCTTCTGTCACACTGACCACTTCGGCTCCTGTTTTGATTTCTATACGGCTCTCCATGCATAGGTTCAGCAGGCCTTTCATCATCATCCCGGTATTCAGCTCACCCTCATGGTTATTGCGGATCAGGTGTTTGACATCCCCGCCAAATCCAAACTGGCTTATAAGTTCATCGGCCCTGCTGAAAGCATCAGAATGAAGCAGTGGCCGTAGCATATCATTGATCTCGTAGAAATGGTCCAGGGCTATGATCTCGCTCTCTGTGATGATCTCATAGCTCCCATTTTCGGCATAACCCACAACCTCATCGCCGAGACGGTCACGAAGGCGCCTCAAGCCAGCCCGGCGCAGCGATACGAGTTCCAGTATTTTCTGCTCCGGCATGATGCGGAGGTCATCCAGTATCTCTGTCAGGCTGCCTATACAGGCGAAACCTGCATTCTTGGTACTGGCGCCTGTCGGCAAAAGCCCCCTCTCCAGCACGAGTATCGAGGCATGGGGTTTATGCATGCGCAAGCTTAGTGCTGTAGACAGACCTACGATACCCGAACCGATCACGATATAGTCGTACGACAAGAAGTGTTCTTTTTCCCAATAACTGAGCATAATGCCAAATGTAGCGATTCCTTCCGATTTGAATTTACCGCAGAGACGGAGAGTCGCAGAGGGTAACAGTGGATATTCTCTGCGACTCTCCGTCTCTGTGGTAAAAATGTCATTAAATAAAAAAGCCACCTCACGGGGAATGTGAGATGGCTCCGATACCAAAGGTATCTAACGGATTTATTTAGAGATATTGATCTTATTGATAAGCGTTTTGCCGCCAGTATTGAGTGTCAGGATATACATGCCATTGCTCAGTGATGCTGTGTTGAATTCAACATTGTTATCACCGCCAAATACGTTGCCTTCCTGAGAGATCACTACCCTGCCTGTCACATCTGTGATAGTAGAGGTATAGTTGTCATCAGTGCCTGCAGTGAAAGTCACTGTCAGCCTGGTAGAAGCAGGATTAGGATAAACGGCAGCAGTCAGGTTGCTGGCGATAGTGCCGATGCCTACGTTCAGTTGGTGAAAGTCAGCGAGGCTCCTTGGCTGCAGAGAGTAGCCACTGGTATATGCATAAGATGGATCATACTGGCTACCGAAACCAACAATATTATACTGTCCTGCTGGTGCAGATGACAGGTTCCACAGGTCGGGAGACATGAATGAATCAATAAAGAAATAAAGATTGCCCACATGCGCGCTGCTGAAAGAATGGTTGGCATGAGTACCAGGCCATCCTTGTATCATGTTCATATCGACATTATTGACCTGTACGAGTGACGACTCATACTGCTCTCCTGTTATGGTAGCGTTGAGGTCAGTGATAGTCACTACGAGCGGAGCCACCTGCGTGCCTGTACCTAACCTGATGATCGTGTCACCGGGAGTTGTGTACTTCAGGTCCATTTCCGCATCACCATGATATGTACTCAGCGTACCTATGACAGTCACAGAGTCACCTTCGGTAAAGTTATATTGGAAATTGCCTTTAGAATATACCTTGATGCTGAGGTTAGTTCCCCTGAGCATAAACTGGTGGCCATTATGTGTAGGGTATGCATCAGGACCATAGGCGACACCGGTCAGTTGTACGCGCAGGCCGCTATCTACCGGTACGCCGTTACCGTCATTGACACGGGCAGAGTCTACAGTGATTATGCTCTGTGCAGTAGAAGCAAAAGCAAAGGTCAAACAAAGAGCTAATAGAGTTGTTAATTTTTTCATTTAAGTTGATTTTGTGCAAAGGTAAAGTTATTTCCAAAACGGACGTGAAGCTAAGGTTAAATCGGACTATTTTCTCACTAATTTACCGGTAAATGAATGTCTTTCACCAGTCAATTTATAAGTATACATTCCGATACATAAATTATTGACATTTATATACTTAAGATCATCAGGCAGCACTTCTGTATTAAGTACTTTCTGGCCTGCCAGATCAAAAATCTCCAATGTGCATAACTCAGGTGATTTTACCTTGAGAATGCCCTCTACGGGATTGGGATAGAGTGACATCTGAGTATCCTCTGCAGGATCCAGCACTCCGGTCACCTTGCCTCCCATCAGCCATATGGTGGCGTTCATGATGAGCTTGCGGTGATTGCCGGAGGCATCCGTGATCCAGCCGTTATACAGCTGGTCACCTGTATCGCCTGACGCGTCATCGGTAGGTGAGCTATCGCTGATCACAGCAAACCTTCCTTTGCCATAATATCCATGAGCCGTGAGCACATTGGTCGGACCTGAGCCGGTCTTATAGACATCCCCCACGACCGTCGCATTGGCGGAAGTATTTAGGGTCATGGAAGTCCCGTCGCTCCATCTGACCTGGGTAGCGGTACCATATGGACCATTGATGACAGAGTCGCCGCTGATATTGGTGATACTATACGAACCCGAGAAATCCAGTGAATCCAACTTGAACCCAAAAGGATTGTTGTGCACGCTGTTACTATACATCAGGTCATTCCAGATAGCCGGAGAGTCCCATCCGTCAAAATTGCGGTCGCTACCTGTATGGTCCGATACCATAAAAAGACCGCCACCATTATAGACGAAGTTGATGATCGCGTTTTTCTCCGATGCCGTGAACCTGATATTGGGCTCATCTACTATATACACATCATAGTTTGAGAGGTCTTGCGGGTTGCCGCTATTGCCATAAGTGATAGCGATATTGTAGGGTAGTGATTCGACACTATAGCCGGTTTTGACACACTCTATGCCCCAGGCCGAGATACCTCCTGTCCAGTAGTTCTCTGCGGTAGTAGACGTCACGGTCGACTGGTCGGGAGTAGGATAGCGCTGCGCATCAGACTGCTGGCCGGTAGCTGTGACGACGCCCTGATTGCTGATATAGAGGTCATGCACATCGGCATCTATTACCCAGTCTGCATTGCTGGCGCTTTCTCCTTTGGTATTGTCAAATAAGACCTTCTGTGAATAAGCCGAAAAAGTAAGTGTGAGCGCAAGCCCTATCAAAAAGTAATGTTTCCTCATTTAAAATGTTGCTATCGGATGACTAATCGGCCCCGGGTCATCTGGCCTGCGGCAGTGATGGAGATATCATAAATACCTGCATCTAAAGCGCTAATATCTACAATCGGATCGTTAAGTTCATATTTGGATAAAACTAATCTGCCCAGACAGTCGTAAATGGCTACCGCGCAGTCGCTGCAGTCCACTATCACTTCATCACGGGCAGGATTGGGATAGATGCGGTAGCGCCGCTCTCCCGCCTCTGCCAGGCCGTCTGGCTGCTGATAGTCTACGATCTGTGATACGAAGCCGGTACAGGCTTTGGCATTCGTGAGCGTGAGCCCCACGAGGTAGTGCTGTGTATGGCTATACACATGATAGGCTGTTGCCCCGCCGCTGTCTGTAGCCCCATCTCCAAAAGTCCAGACGTAAGTGACCGCATTGGCTGGCTCAGCTGTGACATAAAGGGTATCATGAGAAACGGTATAATGTATATGTACCTGTGGGCAGGTGTCGGTCACGATAGTGCGCGAGGCGGTATCAGCGCAGTAGCCATTGCTCACGATCAGGCTGGCAGTATAGGTACCCGCAACGCTATATGTATGAGAAGGAGCAGGCGAAGCGGTATGCCCTCCATCGCCAAAGGCATAGGTCCAGGAGGTAGCGCCCACCGAGCTATCGCTGAAATGCACCGACGTATGCAGCACCGAGTCGCCAAAGCCCGCCAGAGGCCGGGAGATGACATTCACATAAAAAGAATCAGGATCGCCATTGACATCATTCATCGTCATCTCGCGGATGGTGATCAGGTGCATACCGGCTGTGGACCAGCGCAGCGTGACTGCGTTATTAGAGCTGCCCGCCACGGTGCCTCCGGCAAAGTCCCAACAGTAATGGCTACCACTCCGTTGTGGCACAGTAAAGGTCGCTGTATCATCTGCACACAATGACGCACGCCCGGTGATGGTGAGCGGCAAAGGCTTCAGTACAGAGTAAAGAAAGGGCCTCTCATATTTGAAACAGGTATCGACCAGATCAGGTGACAGCAGCCAGGGTTCATGGCCTTCACCGTATAGCGGATGCAGCTCGTTTTTGATGCCCAGATGGTCCATACGATCATGTATCGGTACGCTGCCATAGACCCATGGGAAAAGAGGATAGCCGAAAGGATTGCCTGCGGTATAGGGTACGAGTACGTCCTGGTCTCCGGCGATGGATATGACAGGGACATTGTCTTTGGCCGTAGGCCGGATATAGGCGGTGTCAAATATGGCACCCCAGTGGTTGATTAGGCCACGAACCTTAGGCATGCGGCTGTTATTGTCAGTATTATCCGCACAGTCGAGGCAGCCAAGGTCTGAAGGCTCGGCAAAAATACCATGGATCGAAGACGGCACGTCGCTCTGCTCCTCAAAAGTGGAATAAAGCCCACCAAAGCAGCCCGCACTCGAACCGGTAAGGA
>JAOQAO010000219.1 GCA_025963485.1 Bacteroidota bacterium
TCTTGCTCAAACTCTCCGCCGCCCTTTCCAGCGTTTCATTCTCTTTCGCAAAGCAGAACCTGATCACCTTCTGGTCCAGATGCTGATGATAAAAAACCGACACCGGTATCGCAGCCACTTTAAACTCATTCGTCAGCCACTTCACCACATCTGTATCCTTATCTTCCGTGATCTTTTTATACGATGCCAGTTGAAAATAAGTCCCCTTGCTATCCAGCAGGTCAAACTTCGATCCCTTCATCGCCTTTTTGAAAAAATCCCTTTTCTCCTGGTAGAAGGCAGATAGCCCTTCATAAAGATGTGTGTGCTTCAATATTTCCGCATAAGCATGCTGCATCGGCGTATTTACAGAAAAGACATTAAACTGATGCACCTTTCTAAACTCTACCATCAACTCCTTCGGTGCTATACAGTAGCCCACCTTCCATCCCGTCGCATGATAGGTCTTGCCAAAAGAACCGATGACCATACTGCGTTCAGCGAGTTTCGGATAGCGTAGCACACTCTGGTGCGCAGCTCCATCGAATATGATGTGCTCATACACCTCATCACTCACGATGATAATATCTGTGCCCTTAGTGAGCTTCTCCAGCTCTTTCATATCCTTTTCTGCCAGCACGGTCCCTGACGGATTATGCGGGGTATTGATCACGACCATCCGCGTACGCTGTGTCATCAGCTTTTTGACCTGCTGCCAGTTGATACTGAAATCCGGTGCCTCCATGCTATAGTGCACCGCCTTGCCACCAGCAAGCTCCACTGCGGGCGCATAGCTATCATAGGATGGTGAAAACAGTATTACCTCATCATTTTCTGATACCATCGCAGATATCGCGGTAAAGATAGCCTGCGTCCCTCCCGCTGTGACAGTGATCTCCGTCTCAGGATCTACGTTAGCCTTGTACAGCGATTCTACTTTCGCGGCTATGCGCTGCCTTAGCACTGGCAGCCCGGCCATTGGTGCATATTGATTATTCCCGCTACGCATCGCCTTTTCTACTTCAGCTATGAGTAAGTTATCGGGGTTAAAGTCGGGGAAACCCTGTGACAGATTGATAGCGTCATGCTCTTTTGCCAGAGCGGACATGATCGTAAAGATCGTTGTACTTACCCCCGGTAATTTTGAACGTATGGACCCTTGGAAATTCATCTGAGACTAATAGGATTAATAAAGAAACGAGATGATAGGCTGTTAGTCCTTCTCCTTCGGAGAAGGGTTGGGATGAGGTCTATAAATACTGGTCCAGGTCTTCTTTCTTTAGGTCTATGGTTATTTCTTTGAGTTGTTGCTCTTTTGACTTTTCGCAGATCAGCAGCACATCCTGCGTATCTACTATACAATATCCCTCCAGGCCCTGCAGCACCACCAGTTTGCCATCCGGTACCATGATCATGTTATTGGCTGCGTCATATATCTTAACGCTCTTACCCATCACCGCATTGCCCAGATAGTCCTTGTGGTACACTTCGTACAGAGAGTCCCATGAGCCGATATCGCTCCAGCCAAATTTCGACGGGATCGTGTAGACATTATGCGCCTTCTCCATTACACCGTAGTCGATAGATATATTGGTGCACTGAGCATAGGCATTCTCGATAAACTCCTTCTCTTGATCCGTATCATATACATCCCTGCCTCCGGCGAAACAATCCATGACCTCCGGCAGGTATTTATGCATGGCTTCCAGTATTGCCTTTGCCTTCCAGACAAACATGCCTGAGTTCCAGAGGAAGTCACCACTTTTTACAAACGTTTTTGCGATCTCCGCATCCGGTTTCTCTGTAAAGGTTTTCACCCTGTAAAAGTCGTCCTCTTTTTTCTCATCATCATACTGTATATACCCGTAGCCGGTAGATGGGCGCGTCGGCTTGATGCCCAGTGTGACCAGTGCATCATGCGTATCTACAAACTCCAGGCACTTCGAGATGATCTCGATGAATTTGTCTTCATATAGTATCAGATGGTCCGACGGCACCACGATGATTGATGCCAGCGGATCTTTTGCATATATCTTGTCACATATGTAGGCTATACATGGCGCTGTATTGCGGCGGATCGGTTCTTTGACTATCTGATGATTCTTGATCCCGGGTATTTGCTCCTTGACGAGGTACTCATATTCATCTAGTGTGACGATATGTATATTCTCTGCCGGGCATATGTTTTCAAATCTGTCATAGGTGATCTGTAGTAGTGACCTGCCTGTATTGACGATATCCAGAAACTGCTTCGGCTTAGAACTCCGGCTTTGCGGCCAGAACCTGCTTCCTATCCCTCCCGCCATGATGGCGACGTACACATGCTCCATTGAAGTTCCCACTGACTGATGTTAAAAATTCGAAATGCAAATTTAACTATTCGCCACACACTACCGAATAGAACCCGCCTTTTTAAAAACATTCCCCAATTATGGACGCTTAACAAAAGAAACATGTTGTCTTTTTTGCAAATTATTAATTTTTTTTCTATTATATTTCGTAGGCGTAATCGAATCTGCGGGTGAACGTTTCACCCGGACGTGCGTATAAGATATAACGAAAAGGAGAACATCATGGCAGTAGCAGAGTTATCGCTCAAAACAGCCCTACAGGAATATTTTGGTTTCACGAAGTTTAAAGGCGACCAGGAGAAGATCATCAAAAACCTGATGGCAGGCAAAGACGTCTTCGTCATCATGCCCACCGGCGGTGGCAAATCACTGTGCTATCAGCTCCCGGCGATGATGATGGACGGCGTCGCGATCATCATATCGCCACTCATCGCGCTGATGAAGAATCAGGTGGATCTCGTCCGTAACTATTCATCCAATGACGACATCGCCCACTTCCTCAACTCCTCCCTGACCCGCACCGAGCGCGTCAAGGTGATCAAGGATATCAAGGAGGGCAAGACCAAAATGCTCTTCGTCGCCCCAGAGACGCTGACCAAACAGGAAACAACCGACATCTTCAAGGAAGTTCCTATCTCCTTTGTCGCAGTCGATGAGGCGCACTGTATTTCCGAGTGGGGCCACGACTTCCGCCCCGAGTACCGCCGTATCAAGGAGATCGTGGACATGCTGCAGG
>JAOQAO010000221.1 GCA_025963485.1 Bacteroidota bacterium
AATGAAAATTCATATCCCGGCTTTGTCAAAAACCTGGCGTGGGAACACTTTGATGACTTTCAGGTATATCTGGTACGTATCAAAACTATCCCCTGGATCAGGCTGAAGAATCTCCTTAAACTGGGATCAGGCATTCACTTGGCATGGTGCAGGCTTGTTCTTAAATTTGCCAAACAAGGGACATACTTTCAAAACTCGGTGGTACAGCCCAATGTGGGTGGAGTAGATCATAGCGCTGCGTTCTTTGAATACAAAAAATACGAAGAGAAGTTTCTGGTGAATGTGAGTGGCGTAAATGTGTGGTTCAAAGTAAGCGATGAGTTCCTGCTCATCGGCGACATAGAGAGGTGCAATGAGCAGCAGTTTGCCTCCGCAATAAATGGATTGAAGAGCATAGCTTTTTTCATGGGCCTGCCGCATCTCAGACACCAGTGCAGTAGTGGAGCTTTTCATGAAGCGAACTTCAAAAAAAATGGTGTCCTTTATAATAAAACCTACCCCATAGGCGGTGTAAACTTTACGAATACCCTCCGGATAAATCAACTTAAATTTACCATGTCAGATAATGACGGGTTTTAGAGCATCATGGGATTTGTAAAAGATAAAACGCTTGGATTTTTTGTCAAGACCAATGGATTTGTATCAAAGCAGGTCTATGGCGGGCTTGGGCTTGCGTTTATGCTTCACCGTGTGCTCCCAGCCGATCTCAGAAACCAATACTCGATCAATCGCGACCTCGCTATCACTCCGGAACATCTGGAGTCAGTCATCACATACCTGACAAAAAAGGGTTGCCGCTTTGTATCGCTCGATGAGCTGCATGAAACGCTGCGCGATGGCAAAACGCCGGATCAAAAACTCATCTGCATGACGCTGGACGACGGCTATAGGGACAATATGGAATACGGACTGCCTGTATTCAAAAAGTACAATGTACCCGTTGCGATCTATATCACCAATTGTTTCCCCAATCAAACTGCCCTGCTATGGTGGTACATACTGGAGCATAGGATATTCCATTCCTTCCAACTGAAGATAGAAACGGAGTCCGTGAAGAAAGAATACAACTGGAAAACCATCCAGCAGGGAGTGGCGCTGTATCCCGAGATCAGGGATGTGCTAAAAGCACTTCCTAAGAAGGATTTCGCGAGAGTGATCAGGGAAAGCTTCCAGATAGATGATGCCTATATACAAGAGCAATGCAAGGCGCAGGCGCTGACCTGGGCGGAGATCACCCAGCTAAGCAGAGAGAAAAATGTGACCATAGGTGCGCATACGATGAATCACTTGTCAATGAAGACACTAACAGATGATGAGCTGCAGTATGAAATAAGCGCCTCAAAAAAGGAACTGGAAGAAAAAACAGGGAAGCCTGCCGAACATTTCGCGTATCCTTATGGAGGCTTCGAAGATGCCTATGCCCGGGAATATAAAGCAGCTAAGGAAGTATTTAAAACAGCAACGATCAACCATCGCGGCAATATATCTGCAGGTCAGAGGGACTTTATGGAATGCATACCACGTATGCCGCTGGCAGAAAGTGCGACACCGCAGAAACTAGACTATATGCTCAACGGCATTGACCATTTCAGCTTTAATGGCTTCACTAAAACGATACACTACTAATGCCAGTAGAGCTATCTATCATCATCGTGCAATACAAGATCCCGGAGCTGCTGGAGCGCTGCATATCCTCGATCCATGAGCATGCGGGCGATGTATCACTGGAGATCATAGTAGTGAATAATGATACAGAAGACATCTCTAAAACACCGATCCTATCGAAGTTCCCGAAAGTCGTGTGGCTGGATGCAGGATACAATGCGGGCTTCAGCCGCGCCAATAACATCGGTATGCGTCACGCATCGGGAGAGTATATACTGATCCTTAATCCTGATACCGAGATCGTGGAAGGTTTCCTGCGATCCTTCGTTTCATTCTATAAGGTTAATGATACCGATAATAAACTAGGCCTGCTCGGATGCCGGATCATCTCGTCCGTCGACCAAAGCCTGCTGATAGGAAGCGGTTTAGGTTTCCCCTCCATATCTAAGATCATCCAGGCCAATCCACTGTACATCTACCTGACGCGGTCTAAAAAAACGGACGCTGTCAAAAAATACGATCCTTATGTGATGCACTACCGCAACCATGAGATAGATTTCGTAAGCGGTGCATCGGTGATGATCAAAAGAGAAAAGGTCGAAAAGTATAACCTATACTTTGATGAGGATTTTTTCCTGTACTCTGAGGATATAGAGTGGGCCCACAGGGTAAAAAGCAAAGATCTTCGAAATTACTTTGACGCAGAGATCGAAGTGTATCATGTCAACTCTGCCAGTACCGGTTTTGCGAGAGGGAAGTTCTTTCAAATGCAGATTTCCGGCTACCTATACTATCTCAAGACGCATGGCCCGATAGCTTATCTGTTTTATGGGCTTGTATTATGGCTAAATTTTAAATCCAATCTCTTTTTACTCCGCAGGGCTAAACAATATGATGAACTCAAAACCGAAAGGGAGGACCACAAAGTTTTTAGCAAGTACTTTTTACCTATCTTAAAGCTTTATTACTTTTCTTCGGCAGCCAATAAACCTTACCTGAGATATGATCAATAGGATCAAAGAGAAATTATTCAAAAGAGCAGAAAGCGCAAAGCTCCTGAAGGATGTATGCCACAGGCTCGCCGGGCATCGCAAAAAGGCGCCTGTCTTAGCTCTATACGGCTCGCCTACTGCGGGCAATTGGCTCGGTGTGGCGAATGTCACCACCACTTTGTTTCCAGATGCAGCCTTTGAGATGCCTCAGTATTATTCCAATTCAATTTTCACTGGCGCGCAGATAAAGGTCATCTGCCAGAAAATAAAGGAGCTAAAGTTTGAGAAGGTCATCATCAGCGGTTTTGCATTGTACTTCTATGAGTATATAGACCTTCTGTATACATCCTGCCGAATCGAAATACTCTTTCAGGGCACGATCAGTGAATTTAACAATCCGGTTACTCAAAAATTCATAAAGTCACTGATAGAATACAGCCGCGAAAAGAAAATACATCATCTGTACTTTTTGAAAAGCGGACTCGAGAAGGTATTTGTGCAGCTATACGGATTTGAAGCATCACACCTGCCACTAGGCCCCGCAGTGATCCCGCCTAATATCACGCTGATAAAAACGGATCCGTCTAAGATCAACATCGGAGTTTTCGGCTGGGATACTTTTAATAAGAATCTGCACAACCAGCTAATATATGCCCTGATGAATCCCAACACCGTGGTGCATGTACTTGATAAAGGTATTTTCGAATACCTGGGGCTGGGCGACAGGATCATAGGATATGGAGGCAATCTGGCTAAAGAAAAGTTTCTGGGAATACTGGGGGCAATGGATGTAAACCTCTACATGTCCTATAACGAATCGTGGGGGTTAGTGGCATTTGAAAGCGAGGCGATGGGTGTGCCAGCAGTGAGAATGGATGATATAGACTATTACGAAAAGATCAGGAAGGCCATCGAATCCAGAAAATCAAAATAGCTCCGCCGGCAACCAATAAATGAAGATACTGCATATAATACCTGACCTGAGCAAAGGTGGGGCTGAAAGGCTGGCCACGGATATCATCCGCGAACTGGCGCGGCGCAAGGATGTGGTACCCGCGCTGGTCGTACTAGCAGATGATATACAATACAGCATCGATGACATCAGGGAATACACGAAGATCATCCCGTCATCAGTGACGCTCTCCATACTCAAGCCAAATGCATATCAGATAGGAGAGCTACAAAAGTTCGTGGATGACTTTCAGCCGGATGTGATACACTCACATCTGTTCAAGGCGGAGATCGTGAGCAGGAGCCTTGACTATAAAAAAGCAAAGTGGTTCTCGCATTGCCACTGGAATACGGTGGAACTGACGAGGCCCTCAGGGTTTTCGTTATCAAAGAAGGCAATCATCGATAAATATGTGTTCAACTTTATCTTCAAGAAATATATCGCCTGCAATAATCACTTCATAGCGATATCCAAAAACGCATATGACTTCTATGCAAAGAATCTGCCGGAGCTGAAGAAGAACATCTTCCATGTGTCAAATGCCGTCAATACGGCGATATTTAAAAATGACCGGTCAACGACAGACCTCTCAGGAAAGCAGATACAACTCATTTCTGTCGGCAGTCTGCTGCAGCGGAAGAACCAGATGTTTCAAATACAGATCGCAAAAACGCTGAAAGAGCGAGGTCTGGATTTTCACCTCAATATATATGGCAAGGGTGTTATGCGCGAGGCGCTGGCACAAAGAATAGAGGAACTAGGCTTACGGGATAATGTGACCCTACGCGGTGTCAATGGGCATATAGAGGGGCCTCTGGCGGACAGCCATATATTCCTGCATACGGCGATCTATGAGCCCTTTGGCCTGGTGATCGTGGAGGCTATGGCAGCCGGGCTGCCTATCGTGGCGCTCGACGGTGGTGGCAATCGCGAATTGATCAAAAATGGTGAGAATGGTTACCTGATCACGGAGGCTGATGCAAACGTTTTTGCAGATATGATAATAGAGGCATTCAAACCTGCCACCTACCCAAAACTCAGTACTGGCGCGGTAAATACGTCATCAAAGTATGATATAGTGCCTTATGTGACTAAATTATTAGATTTATACTCTCAATAGGCATAACAAGGAATGAATAAGTTTGAAAGTATCAAGCAGTACAGAAATGCGGTCGAAAACAATCTGCTCTTTAAATTAAAAACCGTACTGTCCGTCAAAAGCGACCTCCGTAAAGCGCTTCAGTCGATCCCCAAAGAAGGTTTTGAAAAGATAAAAAAGGAATACGGGAACTATGACCCCCATCCCGGCTATAGCAAATACCTGGATGTCAAACCCTGGATGCTCGACAATGTATGGCGTGTACACCTGCTGGGATTGGATAATGCTAAGTCGCCCAAAGCGATACTTGACATAGGCACCGGAAATGGATACTTTCCGCAGCTGTGCAAACAATACGGCCACACGGTCCGTACGATAGACATCGATTTCAATCCGATATTTAACTCTCTTATCAAACTACTGGAAATACCACGACTGGATTACGCAGTAAAGGCCTATGAGCATATACCGCCATTTGATGTCAAGTTTGATATTGTCACGGGCTTTCACACTTATTTCAACGGGCATCGCACAGACTACCTATGGAAATGGGAGGAGTGGGACTTCTTTATGAAGGACCTGAAGAACAATCTCTGCAATCCTGATGCTGAAGCATTCTTTATCATCAATACTGAGCCGGGAGATAAAGTGCCGTATACACCGGAGCTGAAGGAATACTTCCTGTCAAAAGGTGCTGAGATAGACCTGGACAGGGTGTACTTTAAGAACCTACATAGCTTTTGACAAGCAAAATGCAGTAGCCTGAAAAACATCTTATATATCGCCACGCCCACATCTATTCACGATATTAAGTGGATGTCTTATTTCTCTATGCAAAAGGAGAAGTATAAAGTCTACGTGGTCGGCGAAGGCCAGAATGATGCAAATTCAAATGGAGTGAAAGAAAAACTACAAGAGTTCAATATCGAACTCCTCCCTCCTATCGACAGCTTCTCTATCACATCCCCGCTGAAAACATGGGCGTCGACATCAAAGCTTCGTTCATACATTTCGCAATACAAGATCGATCTTGTCCATATACTTTTTGCCACGCCACATGCATTGTGGGCAAATTACATCAAAGTGCCTTATATCATCACTACGCGCGGGTCTGATGCATTGGTCGTTTTGCCATCGCTGCTGGAGAGCGGTGGTATCCGCGGTATGTATGATAAATGGCTATTCAGCCGTTTCAAAAAAGCTTTTGCTAATGCTAAAATAAATACGGCTACGTCGATAGCACAAATGGGAAAGCTCATGGAGTTATTTCACATCAATAATATCGAGATCATCAGAACGGGTGTGGATGTGGAGAGAATAGCAAATGCCAAAGACCAGACTCTTTTGGATCCATCATTAGCCGGGCAGAAGTTTATCTTTTCTCCGAGGTTCATGGCGCCTGTGTATAATATAGGGGTGCAGATAGATGCTATAGCACTGCTGCCTAAAGAGGTTTTAGTAAACTATATTTTTGTTTTCATCAGGGGTAAGCAATACAATGTGGACTACTACGAGCGCATGAAAAGTAAATTGGAAGGGCTCAAAGCATCTTTGCATTTCACATACCTGATCAAGGACTATCTAAATCAGGAAGACCTGTGGACCTACTACAACTATGCCTCCCTGACAGTGATGACACCCAGGAGCGATGGCACACCAAACTCCGCACTGGAGGCGATGGTGGCAAAATGTCCGCTGATAATGCCCGATCTGCCTTATGATAAGGCTATATTTGAGAATACTTGTTTTGTATGGACTGGAAATGAGGCGAAGGAACTCGCAGGGCTTATGGAGAAAGCTTTGGTATCTTATCCCGTACAGCTATTGGATACTGCTTATCACAGAGCAAATGAGCAAGGCAACAGAGCCATAGAAATGAATAAACTGGAAAAACTATATAGTTGAAAAAGGTGCTGATCATATCGTATTTCTTTCCTCCCGCAAATTTTGCGGGAAGTTACCGTATTGGTTCGTGGGCGAAACACCTCCATAAATTCGGCTACTACCCGATCATAGTCACGCGGGCGTGGAATATGAATCAGACCGAAACGACAGATGTGCTGGACAATAATATATTTCAGCATGAGAAGCATGACACGCATGAGGTATACAGGCTACCGTATCACAGCAATCTGAGGGACAGGCTGCATGCCAAATACGGCGACTCAAAACTCCTGCTGTTTAGAAAATTCCTGACGCTGGTGGAACTGGTGTTGCAGAACTTTACCAATGCAGTGATACCTTATCACAACCTGTATGATTTCTCTAAGCAACTACTGGGGAAAGAAAAAGATATAAAAGTACTTCTCGTATCGGGACGACCGTTTCAGTTATTTAAGTTCGGTGATATGCTGCATCGCTCCACTGGCATCAAATGGATAGCAGACTACCGCGACGAGTGGAATACGCATCAATGGATATTGGATGAATCCATATCAAAAAGAACCATCAGATCGATAGAATCCAGATCAGAAAAAAAGTGGGTGAAAAGCTCAGCACTACTGACGACATGCTCTGAAAACTGGGTTAAAAATATCAGCGCCTTTGTCGGAAGGTCAGGTAAAGTAGTGCTGAACGGATATGAAGACTACCTGACAGAACTGCCTCAAACAAGTGGCAACAATCAGGTATTTACGATTGTGCATAATGGGACTACATACTCATCGCAACCAATAGAAATCTTCCTCAGTGGCTATAAGAAGTTTATAGATGAGAATGCGGGGGTGAAAATAAAGTTGCTTTTCCCGGGTGTGGGTGCGACTCCGGTAGAAGGAGAGCGCATACGGAACTTTATGAAAGGTTATGAAAAATATGTAAGCACGTCTCCGCGCATACCTAAAAGTGAACTGGTCGATATCATGGCATCTGCGCATTTGTTCCTAATGATCGGTACACAAGGGGTCAAAGGGCATCACTCCAGTAAGATATTCGAATACCTTGCGATGAAAAAACCGATCATACTATGCCCTGATGATAAGGATGTAATGAGCGAGCTGATGCGGGAAACGAAAGGCGGTTTCACAGCAAATACTGCCGAAGAAGTCACAAATATTTTGTCAAAAATGTATGCAGGTTTTGGTGCAGGTAAAGCCATAGACTATTCACCGGACCTGGAGAAGATAACTTTTTACTCCCGCGAGAAACAAGCGCAAATACTGGCGCAAATACTGGATGAAGTAGAATCGTTTCCTGCAAAATAAGAATATGGGCTTCATCTTTACGAACACGCTTACTGACGAACAAACCAACAGCATACTGGCGCTTTACCGCGCGTCAGAGCCGGTGTCTATCGAGCAATATCCGGGCTTTGCGGAGGCGAATACAGATAATAACGTTATACACTATATTCAGAAAGATGAGGCAGGCAGGGTATCGGCATATACGCAAATCGATATGCGACAATATCGAATCGCCGCAATCGCTTTCGGCCCTATAGCATCATCAGGTGAGGCGTACAGGAATGCCCTGACCGATATCAAACAATACTGCCGGTCAAAACTGACACCGATATTGAGAATTACTCCTCCTTACTTTATATCGCAATACGGGGATGCATATTATGAAGACCTGAGAAAGGCGATAGGTTTTGAAACGTCAGAAAAGGAGATCAACTGGTCTACCCTGGTTCTGTCTACTGCTCCATCTGAAGAAGAAATACTCAAAGGCTTTGCAGATAACCATCGCCAGTCAGTGAAGAAGGCCATAAAAATGGGGCTAGAAGCTGAATTAGTTTCTGATACTGACATGATTGACATATTCAGCGGGCAGCATAGTGATATGTACCAGAACAGAGGGTTGGCGGTGGACCGGAATAAAAGTAAAGTGCACTTCAGGAAGCTGTTCGACTTCTTTGAGAAGAACGATCTTGGTTATTTCGTCATCGTAAAGGAGGGGGAGAAGGTGATCGGTGGCGTGTGCTGTGTGATACAAGGAAATGCCGTGAGATACCTGGAGGGCTATTCCCATCCTGACTACCGCAAATACCCTATCAGCCATATAGCGCTGTACGAAGCTATCAAAATAGCTAAACGCAGAGGTATCTCATTCTTCGACTTCGGTGGATATGCCAATAATGTGCAAGAGGGCGACCAGCTCTATGCGATCAATAAATTCAAAGAGGCATTCCGGGGTGAGCAGGTAGACTATCCCAAAACGATGCTGATCTTTACCCTGCCACTCGCAAAGTGGTTATACTCAATGAAAAAAGGTTAGTACCGGGAAAATTGGCTTATCCGGACTATTAACGTTTCTTTATCAAACAATTATAAGTAAAACCATAATTTTAAACCCACGGAAACTAATATAAATGCACGTCAAGGTCTTTTCATTTCACAGAGTCAGCCCGGAGATCGATGAGCTGTGGCAGCCGCTCCATCCTGACAGGTTCAGGAAGATACTGCAGTACATCGTAAATAACTACAAGGTCGTCAATCTCGATACATTCATGCTCTCCGAATACAAGGAACCGGCGGACAGGCCCTATGCTGGCATTACCTTTGACGACGGCTATAAGGATATCCTGACCTATGCCTATCCGATGATCGAGGAGTATAAACTGCCTTTCAATATTTTTGTCGTGACTAACTGCGTGGAAACCGGCATACCGCCATGGACCTTTGTACTCGACTATATGTTTGCCAACTCCTCGGTGCTCGAAAACCGGGTATCCACCATGCTGCCAGAGGCTTTTCGCAAGCCCAAATGGAACAGTAATAGTGACAGGCTCTCCTATGCTAAGGAGCTAAAACCATTTCTAAAAGATTGCACTAATAACTACCGCGAAAAGATAGTGAACGCATATATAGAAAACTTCAGCGATGTGGTGCTCCCCAAAGATATACTACTGACATGGAGCGACATACAATACCTGCATAAGCAGGGAGTCAACATCGGATCCCACTCACATACACATCCGCTGCTGGGCAAAATAGAAGATGAATCAACCATCGCCCTGGAGTTTAAACTCTCCTTTGATATGCTGACAGAGAAACTGGGCCACGAGCCGATATCGCTGTCATATCCGGTGGGGAGCGTAGATGAGCGGGTGAAGCGTATAGCGAGGGAGGTAGGATACAAGCTGGGATTTGCCGTGAACCAGGTGGAATACAACTCTGATGAAGAAGATATATTTGAAATTTCCCGAATAGAACTATATGATGAGAATATGTTTAAAACAAAGTTGCGTACACATGGAATAATCCAAAAAATGAAGCAATTATTTTAGTAAGTTTATTATCTAATTTTCTGCATATAAATGTCTAAAAAGAATTTTGCGCTGATAGGCGCAGCCGGCTATATCGCCTCCCGTCATTTGAAAGCCATAAAGGATACTGGCAACAACCTTGTCGCTGCGCTGGATAAATTTGACAGCGTGGGGATCATAGACAGTTATTTCCCTGATGCGGACTTCTTTGTGGAGTTTGAGCGCTTTGACAGGTATATAGACAAAATAAGGCGCGACAAGATCAAGATCGACTATGTATCGGTCTGCACGCCTAACTATCTGCACGACGCGCATATCAGGTTTGGACTGAGAAGCGGAGCAGATGTGATCTGCGAGAAACCACTGGTACTCAATCCATGGAATATAGACGGGCTGAAAGAGTTTGAAAAGGAAACAGGAAAGAGTATCTCCAATATATTGCAACTGCGCCTGCACCCTGCCATCATAGCCCTCAAAGAAGAAGTAGCAAAGGCACCAAAGGACAAGGTTTATGAGTTTGACCTGACCTATATCACGTCCAGAGGGCACTGGTACTATACGAGCTGGAAAGGAGACGTGTCCAAATCGGGCGGTATAGCGACAAATATCGGGGTACACTTCTACGATATGCTCGCATGGATCTTTGGTGGCGTGAAGCAGAATGTGGTGCACATCCATAGTCACGACAGAGCTGCGGGTTTCCTGGAGTTTGAGCGGGCACGGGTGAGGTGGTTCCTGAGTATAAATGCCGACACCATACCTGCTGCGCTCAGGGCGGAAGGCAAGCGGACCTACCGGTCGATGAATATCGAAGGAAAAGAAATTGAGTTTAGCGATGGATTCGCTGACCTACATACAAAAAGCTATGAAAACATATTGAATGGCAATGGATTTGGGCTGATGGAAGCTATGCCGTCTATCGAGATCGTACACGATATACGCCATGGTACGCCGATAGGGCTGAAGGGTGACTATCATCCTTTTGCTGCGCTGGAGCAGGCCCCGCACCCCTTTCATATATAAAAATAGCAGGAGCAAAGAATGTGTGGAATAGCAGGATTTTATTCGTTTAGCAAAGCTTTCGCGGAAGCGGATCTGAAAAAAATGACGGACAGCATGGCTCATAGGGGGCCAGATGCTGACGGGTTTTATACAGATACAGAGAGCGGTGCCGGCCTCGCACACCGCAGGCTGAGTATACTCGACCTGAGCAACGCAGCCAACCAACCCATGCGCTCCCACGATGGCAGATACTATATCAGTTTCAACGGGGAGGTCTACAACTTCAAAGAAATAGCTCAAAAGCTCAGTATCAAATGCACTACTACTTCTGATACAGAAGTCATATTGGAGGCATTTATCAAAAGAGGCGTGGATTTCGTGCATCTGCTGAATGGAATGTTTGCGATAGCCATATTTGATGCACAGGATAAAGTGATGTATGTCTTCCGCGACAGGGTGGGCGTCAAGCCGGTAGTTTATTATTGGCAAAACCAGAATTTCGCCTTCGCCTCGGAGATCAAGGCGCTGCTTACCCTTGATGAGGTGGCAAAAAATAAAACGACTGACAGGGAGAGTATATACACCTTCCTCTATGCGGGATTCATACCTGAACCTCATACTATTTATAAAAACATCTCAAGGCTGCCTGCGGGTAGCTACGCCATCATCAAAAATGGCGAGATGGAGATAAAGAGCTACTGGAAACCAGAAGATAAGATCACAGCCAAAAAGACAACTGATTTCAAGACGGCAAAAGAGACATTGAAGTGGTTGTTGGAAACCTCTGTGAAATACCGCATGATCAGTGATGTGCCTTTTGGGGTATTTCTCAGCGGGGGTATAGACTCGAGTACGGTGGCTGCTATCGCACAAAATATATCGACTGACTCCATCAAAACCTTCTCCATCGGGGTGAAGGATGACAAAATGGATGAGTCCGGGTTCGCGAGGAGTGTATCAGACTACCTCAAGACCGAGCATTATGAATTTATCGTGTCGGAACAGGACTCACTGGAGCTGGTCGATCGTATATTGACCGCCTATGATGAGCCGTATGCCGACTCATCAGCGATACCTACGATGCTCGTATCGAAACTCGCACGCCAGCATGTGACGATGGCCCTGAGCGGTGATGGCGGCGATGAGCTATTCATGGGATATGGAGCCTATGCATGGGCGGAAAGATTAAATAATCCATTGATCAGGATGATGCGTTCTCCCATACGCGCTATCCTCAGCCGATTAAACAATACTTCAAAAAGAGCGTCAGGCATCTTTGACTATAGTGGCGAGAAATCTATCAAGAGCCACATATTCTCGCAGGAGCAATATTTCTTTTCCGAGAAGGAGCTTCATGGATTATTGAATCCCGGCTTTATTCATCCATTGATATTCGATGAGCGGCTATATAATCTGAACAGGCGCCTGTCTGCCAAGGAAGAGCAGGCGCTGTTTGACATAAAGAACTACCTCAAAGATGACCTGCTGGTAAAAGTGGATATAGCAAGTATGCAGTTCTCTCTGGAGGCCAGGACACCATTCCTCGATTACAATCTGGTGGAATTTGCCCTGAACCTCGATGAGAAATTTAAGGTACAAAACGGGGTCAGCAAGTATATACTCAAGGAAGTTCTTTACGATTATGTACCGCGAACCTATTTTGACAGGCCCAAAAAGGGATTCTCCATACCACTCGCCAAATGGCTGCGCACTGATCTCAAATATCTGATCGATAATTTCCTCTCTAAAGAAAGTATAGAGCAGGCAGGTTTCGTGCATTATGATAAAGTGGCTGAACTAAAGCTGCGTTTTGAAAAGGGAGAAGACTACCTGTTCAATCGGCTTTGGGCATTGGTATTATTGCATAAATGGGCCCTATAAGCGTACCTGGTACGACACAATAAATGAGTACACCCCAACAGAAAGCACTCTTCATCTCATACGATGGCATGACGGATCCATTGGGTCGGTCGCAGGTGATACCCTACCTGTCGGGCCTGTCGGCATCAGGTATCGGGATCACTCTGATGAGTTTTGAGAAAGCAGAGAGATTTGAAAAAAATGAAGGCAGTGTCAGGCAGCTACTAAAAGAAAAGAATATCACATGGGTACCTCTTTCGTACACTAAAAAGCCACCTATACTATCTACCCTGTGGGATATAAGGCGGATGTACAGAGCAGCCTCCGATATCTATCAAAAAGAGAAGTTTGATATAGTCCACTGCCGTAGCTATATCAGCGCCCTGGCGGGCCTCTATCTGAAAAGAAAGTACGGGGTGCGCATGATCTTTGACATGCGGGGCTTCTGGGCAGATGAACGACTGGATGGCGGCATATGGCCGAGGGATAAACAACCCTATAAGAGCATTTATAATTTTTTCAAACGGAAAGAAAAGGAGTTCCTGCAAACTGCGGATCAGACTATCAGCCTGACGGCAAATGGCAAAAAGGAAATACTGAGCTGGAATATCACAGAAAAGCCAATATCCATTACGGTCATCCCCTGCTGCGCCGATCTGGAGAAATTTTCGACAACTGCTATCGACAAGGAATTGCAAACATCACTCAAAGATAAGCTGGGAATAAAAGATAGGGACGTGGTGATGTCTTATCTCGGTTCGATCGGCACCTGGTATATGCTGGACGAGATGCTGGACCTTTTCAAAACTTCATTAGAAACACATCCTGCGCTTAAATTCCTTTTTATCACAGCCGATGATCCATCCATGATCTATGAGAAAGCCAGGCAGAAAGCCATACCTGCTGAGAAGATCATGGTCACAGAAAGTCCTTATGATAAAGTAGCGACCTATCTGAGCTTGTCCCAGATAGCGGTTTTCTTTATCAAACCCGTATACTCTAAAAAGGCCTCCTCTCCTACCAAGCAGGGCGAACTCATGGCTATGGGTATCCCACTGATCTGCAATAAAGGGGTGGGAGATGTAGACATGATACTGGAAGATACTAACGCGGGCATTGCCATCGAGGGGTTTTCGCAGAAGGATTACCAGTATGCTGCATCGCGGATCAATGACCTGCTGGCAATGGACAAAGAACATATCAAACAAGGTGCCTATAAATACTATTCGCTGGCTGAAGGAGTGAAAAGGTATAAGGCCGTTTATGACTCACTGAAATAGCTACCTTGCATCGATCACAGATGAAAAAGATATATTTCATAGTACCCTATCCGCATGGAGCTGCACCCTCGCAGAGATTCCGCTTCGAGCAGTACTATGACGTTTTGCAGCAAAACGGATTTTCATTTTATATCAGTTCCTTCCTCGACCGGTCTGCCTGGGATATATTGTACCAACCCGGGCATTACTTTTTGAAGACCTTCAAGATCCTTGCCGGTTTCCTCAGGCGCACTGCTGATCTTTTCAAAATGAGGGGATATGACTTTGTTTTTATCCATAGAGAAGCTACGCCTGTCGGCCCTCCCGTCTTCGAGTGGCTGATCGCCAAAGTGCTGCGCAAGAAAATAGTGTATGATTTCGATGATGCTATCTGGCTGCCAAATACCTCGGCGCATAATAAAATAGCAGCAGGCATAAAATGGCACGGCAAAGTGGCCTCGATCTGCCGCTGGTCATATAAAGTATCATGTGGTAATGAATACCTGGCTGACTATGCCCGGCAATATAACAGCCACGTGATAGTCAATCCCACGACTATTGATACCATTCACCTGCACAATAGGGTGAAAGATCAAAACAGCAGCGAAATAGTGATCGGCTGGACGGGTACTCACTCTACCTCGCAGTACCTCGATGATATACTGCCGGTCATAGAAAAGTTGGAGAAGACACACGATTTTACATTTATGGTCGTGTCCAATGCACCACTGAGATCGGCTATCAAAAGCCTGAAGTATATCCATTGGAATAAGGAAACTGAGATAGAGGACCTGATGCAGTTTAATATCGGGATCATGCCGCTGCGGGATGACCGGTGGGCAAAGGGCAAATGCGGATTCAAGGCCTTGCAATATATGAGCCTGGGAATACCTGCGCTGGTCTCTCCTGTGGGGGTCAATACAAGGATCGTGGATGATCAGGTCAATGGAATGATCTGCAAGTCGCCTCAGGAATGGGAGCAAGCTATAGTGGGCTATATCTCCGATGCGCAATTGCGAACCGAAGCTGGAAAAGCGGCAAGAAAGAAAATAGAAGAGCACTACTCTGTCCTATCAAACACAGGAAATTTCATTGGGCTATTTTCTTAGTACTGCTTTTGCTTTTTATTACGTGTATAGTTATAATTGATCAGTACCAGAGCGAGCATAAAAAATGGCAGAGCTGGTATCTTGTACCTGTCCAGCGCACCGAAATTGTAGCTGGTAAAGCCTGCGACAAAGGAATAGAATATACTGAAGGTTAGTGAAAACAGGATCATCGGGTCCTGCGTGATCGCAGTAAAAAACTCCAGCCGCGTTCGATATAGTGTCAGCAGGAAGAAATACAGAAAGAACAGGCTCTGAAGTGCAGATATCATCTGGAACGCACTATGGGCATCAATAAAAATGTATGGCCGGAACAGTGTCACGTTGACCGCCAGCGGAAAGACCTTGATGAGGCTATTGACACTATAGTCGGTGATACCGAGATCATAGGCGGAGCCACCCAGTGACCCGTGCCAGCTTTGAAACCCCTCTGCTTTTTCCTTCAGGGCGGCGGTACTCAGGTCGGCATTAGAGTTCATGACCCGGCCCAGGCCAAATATGATGACCGCTGTGGAAACGATCAATAACAGGGGGAATGAGATCGATTTCAGGAAGTTATTCTTGATGAGCTTATCCCTGAACTCAGCAAAAAACCAAAAGCCCACACACGGCACCAAAATGATCAAAAAGAAGAGCCTGATACTATACATGAGGTATATGCCCAGGCCAAGCCACAAGAACTGTGAGGGAGAAAATTTCCTGCGGATCACTATCTCATAGATGTGATAAGTAAATAAGAAGAGCCCGCTCAGTGTAAGGGAATCCTTGAACACACCGCTCCCCCAGAAGAACACTGAAGGAATGTAAAACAGGCAGTAGGCAAACTTTTTGATCATCTTGGGATCAGGATATATCTCACTCAGCAGCCTGAAAAACTTCCAGCTGCTGTATAGGGAAAACAGGCTAAAGTAGATAGCCAATACAGGGTACGAATCAAATGCAAAAATATTGGCGAAGGAAGCAAAGCGTATAATGGTCCAGGTAGGAGGATCATATATGAATGGAAGAAAATCATACTGGGCCAACTCCGGATAGTCAAATACGGGGGAGGAAGAGAACATGCCCAAAGCCTCCGAGGGTTTATCAAAAATGAGCTCCCGGATGAAGCTCGCAGACGTATAAAAGTCCATCGTATCACCTCCATGGTAATAAAACTGATAAACCAAGCCTGAGGCGATCGCCCCCACCATTTTCAGGGAAAGAGCGGGAATAAAATAACGCTGCAAGGGAGAACCGAAACCAACCAACCGCCCCTTGAATGTATTGGCCATAAAATAAACAACGGCTACAAAAAGGGGAGTGTAAACCAGGTCCTTGGCCTCCAGATACTGAAGTAAATAAAAGTGAACGTAGAATCTTTCCAAGGTTGTTGAATGCTTTTACTCAAAATAGACCTTACAAGTATAAGCAAAAAAAATGGCCACTCCTTTCGGAATGACCACTTTTGAACCTATGAAAACGTAATGCTAAGATAGCAATAATTTAGAAAAACAGAAAAATTTATTGGGACAAATAATAGTCTTCGTTGCCTTCAAACAGATGCAGGTTTTTAGCAGCGTGGTCTTTGATCTCAAACTGTGAGTTCTTGATCGAATCCCTGGCTTCTAAATATTTATTGCCATTGGTAAGCACCCAGTCACCTCTCACATAGTTATTGTAAATATAAGGGACGATAGCACTGGTACTGGTGATACTATCTATCACATCCACCATTGCTGTGGAGTCAAAATGCCTGACAGTGTCCACCGTATATACTGTGCCTATCTGATTGGTAGTCCATCTCTTGGTGTACTTCTTGTCTGAGGTAAATTCCCATTTGAATCCCGTGTAGGTCGTATCAAACCAGCGTGTACGGTCATGGCCGTCTACCACGTATTTTGACACGTGCCAGTTGCCTGTTATGTCATTGATGAGGCTCTTTTCGTTGCACCCCATGATAAACAGAGCAATAGCAATGGTTAGGAGAAAGGCTGTTTTTTTCATTATGTGTAATGCCCGGATTTAGGGATTATTGAAATTTTCTCATGTACCTGTCTTCGGAATTCCTGAGTAGCTCCACATGATTGCCTACCAGGTTGAATACAGTATAGGTCTTCACCACCATCGCCGTGTCGGTCAGGGTCAGCTGGCCATAGCTGTTCTGGAAGGCCCAGGTACCCGGGGCACTCAGCGTGTCCACACCGGCTACGCTCTGCTCTACATATTTACCATCTCCGGTGAATGTGATACTATAGTTGTTGAATGAATCAGAAACCAGATGTGACTGATCGATGTTATTGCGGGTGATCTTGTATATGTACCATTTGCCGGTCAGGTCTCCGGTGAGTTCTTTCTTACTAGAACAGCCGATCAGGGCGATCAGGCAGGCAAATACGAAAAGTGCTTTTTTCATCCTTGATTTTGTATTGATTTGGCTAAGATATTGGTTAAAAGTAAATAATCCAACATTGCTTATACCGTTAATAAATATAGTTTATTGTCCGATTTCCTCAAAAGTTCCTTTGCTTTTGTTTTTCCTCACATTATCCCAGGTGAAGTATTTACCATTCATAGCCACATAGACCCCCGGTGACAATGACTGCACAAAGGCCAGTGCAGTACCCAGGTTGAAGAGGCCGTCGGAGCTACCAAACTTGTAGGGTATCATAGCGCCGGTGAGTACGATGGTCTTGTCTTTGATCGACTCCCCGAGGGCCCTGGCAGTCACCTCCATGGTATCGGTACCGTGAGTGATCACTATCCGGTTCTCTTCACATTTGCGGCAGGCATTGACTATAAGCTCACGGTCATGGTCGGTCATCTCCAGGCTGTCTATCATCATCAGGGTCCTGATTTTCACATCCAGCCTGCACCTGCCCAGGCCCAATATCTCGGGCAGATGAGTATCATTGAAATACAATTTGCCGTTGATCTCATCGTATTCCTTATCAAATGTGCCTCCTGTGATAAATATCTTGATCGCCATATATGGTCAGTCTATATCCCGCAAGATTGCAATTATCGCAAAACTGTCAAAACGCGGAGAATAAACATACTGACCATAAGTACGGGAAATGGAGGTAAATGGATACTCTTTGCTTCAAAAGGGATGTTAATTCAGGCAGAAATAGTAACTGACGGGATTGGTCATGATGGTCCTGGCCTTGGACCGGTCGAGGTGTATAAGGTTTTTGCGGAAGCGGAAGGTCATAAACTCATGGGAGGGTTGATTATCCACGACCCGGATCAGGTCGCCGGGGAAGCAACCCGCCTCAAATAGCTGGCTGGTGACATTTTTATCTCTTAGGTCTACGATATATCCAAACTCCCCCTGGAGCAGGTCAGATAGTGGTTTCATGAATGCAATACTTAGGGTATAATTAAGGGCTTTAACACTGGTAATATAAACCGGCAAGCAATGGATGTCAAGAAGAAAATACAAGGCCATTCAAACCTTGCCCAATGGGGAAAGGTTAATCGTCAAAATAAGACAGATAGGAGCTTTGGGAGTAAGAAATAATACAGAATGATGTCAATGGCTGAGGTGACGCCCGCCAAATTTCGGGCAGTCACACTTATTGGCAGCGCAGCCATCAGATAGGATAGTGACCCCGGCCAGCAACAAAATGGCGATTCCCAGATTGGCATACCTGCTCCAGAAACGAGCACTAGCACATGATTTCGGAAGGGGGTTGACCGGCAAAAAGGCTGAATCTGGCATAGAAATATTATTAACTATTGGTTTTATATATTTTAGCATTTCTTTAACGCTGCAATACAAATTTAATTATAGTTGGAAGAAAACATTAAGCACAAGAAATTTTTGATCTGCGTCCTGAACTGGGGTATCGGCCATGCCTCCCGTGTCATACCTATTATACACATGCTGCTGAAATATGGTCAGACCGTATATATCGCCAGTGACGGTGATGCACTGGCGCTGCTGAGGCGAGAGTTTCCGCAACTGGAATACTGTGAACTGCCCCCATACAATCCTATATACCAGAAAGGCAACTCGGGCATGATGAGGAAGATACTCTTCCAGATGCCCAAATTTTCCGCAGCGATCAAGCAGGAGCATATCATGGTAGAGCGCCTCGTCAAAGAAAAGCGCATAGATATAGTGATCAGCGACAACAGATATGGCTGCTACTCCAACCGCGTGCGAAGCATACTGATCACGCACCAGATCAATATCCAGATGCCTAAGATGTATGGCTTCCTGGAGCCCTTCGTCAACTACTACAACTGGCAGCAGATAAAAAAATTCTACCGGGTGTGGGTGCCTGACTACAAAGACGACCGCAACCTGACCGGAGATCTCTCCGTCTCCAATACCGTAGGCAGGCGATATATAGGCCAGCTATCGAGGATGCAGCCACTGCCGGAGATGGACACCAAATATGATGTGATGGTGCTGATATCAGGGCCTGAGCCACAGAGAACCATATTTGAAGATATCATGAGGTCACAGTTGCACAATTTTCATGGTACATCGCTACTAGTCCGGGGCAAACCAACAGGCAGTGATGAAATAAAAACTGCGGGCAGATTGAGCGAAGTAGACTTTCTCGATACAGAGGAACTCAATGTAGCTATACAGCAGTCTGCCCTGATAATAAGCAGGTCCGGATATAGCACGATCATGGACCTCGCCAAACTGGGCAAAAATGCCATATTCGTCCCTACGCCAGGACAGACGGAACAGATATACCTGGCTAAGCAGCTACAAAAAAGGGGTATCTGCCTGTACAAAGACCAGGAGGATTTCAAACTGACCAAAGCCCTGTCAAAGATCAAGCTGTATTCGGGCTTCAGGGCTGTGAAATACGACAATGACCTGCTGGAAGACGTCCTGCTGAAAGTATTGAAATGACGCGGGCTAAAAGAATATCTGTATGAAACTGATCAAAAGTTTCGGCTATGCATGCCAGGGTATCATCATCGCTACCCGCGAGCAGCTCAATATCAAGATACACCTGCTGGCAGTCATAGTGGTCACCGCTGCAGGATGGTATTATCATATCACCAGCGCGGAGTGGTGCTGGGTAGTATTGTGCTTTGG
The DNA here is from genome assembly GCA_025963485.1 of Bacteroidota bacterium. GTDB lineage: Bacteria > Bacteroidota > Bacteroidia > Chitinophagales > LD1 > UBA1941. The sequence goes on from JAOQAO010000221.1 coordinate 20,123, forward strand.
CATGGTTTTGTCTGCTGAGCTATTCAATTCGGCTATAGAGAATCTGGTTGATCTTGTTTCTCCGGGGCATCACCACATAGCAGGCAAGGTCAAGGACATAGCTGCAGGAGCCGTACTGGTCACTGCTATCGGGGCTGGTGTTATTGCTTTACTTATTTTCAAAAAATATATCATAGGAGTATGAAGAAATATTTTGCTTTTTTATTCGCCGCAGCGATGTGCGTTTTTGCAAATGCTCAAGGCTACGAAGGTGCGCTGAGGATCGAGTATAAAGACTCAACGGGAAAGGCCAACAATGCCGATATATTTATCAAGGGCGATAAGTACTACATCAAAAGGGCAGGCGGGGGATCGGAGAAATATACCGCCTACATACTGGATCTCAAGACCGGCAACCTGACCTGTATCAATGACCTGAATCCAAAGTCGGCGGTCATATTTAATAGAGACAAAGTGCTGGGAATATATGAAAAGAGTAAATTCAAGCCGGGGTACAAAATGCATGAAACCCAGCCGTACAAAGCGTCGCCTGCCACAAAGAAAATAGGCGACATAAATGCGACCCCAAAGAAAGCTGCTTCCGAAAGCACACTATATGAAATATCGACAGCGGATATCAAGGTCAATTTTCATGCACTGATACCTGTGCTGCGGATAGCTGGATTCTGGAATGACATCGAAGATGGGTCCAATGCTATCCTCGAAGGAAAGACCACGAACAGGAAAACAAACAAGGTCTCCACCATCACTGTGACCCCGACCAAGATGAAGCCAGAGGACAAACTATTTGAAGTGCCTAAAGGCTATCAGCAGGTGGACCTGAACCGGTTTATAGCTGAGCAGGCGCAGTCACCAAAACTCGCAGACCTTGTGAGGGGATTGGCGGGATTCTAGACTGCAATCAATCTACAGAAACAGGAGCGATAGGCTCGTCAGTATTGTCACTTATGGTATCAACATGCGTGGCATCGACCGGGGTTTCCGGCTCTATAGCCTGCTGGAAGAATGTACGGTGGAAGACGATGATGATCGCTACGCCTATTGTGATAGCGGCATCGGCGATATTGAATACCGGGCGGAAAAACTCAAAATACTGCCCGCCCCATAAAGGCAACCAATTGGGAAAAGTGCCATGAGCTACAGGGAACCAAAGCATGTCTACGACATTGCCTCTCAGAAATCCCGCATAACCCCCACCCGGAGGAAAAGCACTGGCTACACGACCTATACTGTCGGTGAAAACAATTCCATAAAAGGCGCTGTCTACCATATTGCCGATAGCCCCTGCGAGGATCATCGCCCCACTATAAACCAGGCCCGGATGGTATTTCTCCCGGATCAAAGTACGCAGCATATAAATGATAAAGCCTATTGCGATCAGCCTAAACCCTGAGAGGATCAGTTTGCCATACTGAGATGGTAGCTCCAGGCTGAACGCCATGCCGGAGTTCTCTACAAAATGCAGCCTGAACCAATGGCCTGCTACGAGTATCTCCTCCCCTTCTATGAGATGTGTCTTCACGAGTATCTTGATGAGCTGGTCCATAGCGAGCACCAGCAGAACTATGATCACGGCATTTCTGCTTGTCTTCTTCATTGTTAGTTGAGTTGTACGTTTACTTTTAGCGTAGCGTCGTTAAATTCTATTTCATCGAAATCACTGAGCGCATCCACGAGGTCGATCTTTGTGGCCAGTATCTCGTTGGCTACATAGTCATAATACTGTGCCAGCGCGGCCTCGAGTGAAGGTTCCTTCACTACGGATACAATGATACGGTCAAGGACTTGAAAGTCCTTATCCTTGCGCAGGTTTTGTATTTTATTGACAAACTCACGGGCTGTACCTTCGTTGCGCAGTTCCTCGGTGATATTGACATCGAGGGCTACGGTGAGCGGACCGTCATTAGCTACCAGCCAACCCGGTATGTCCTCAGAGATGATCTCTATATCATCTGTGGTCAGGTCAAAATCCTGGCCATCGATAGAGAGCCGGTATGTTTTCTCCTGATCAAACTTAATGATGTCATCCTGTGTGAAAGCCAGGATAGCTTCCTGCACTTGCTTCATTTTGGGACCTGCTTTCTTGCCCAGCGATTTGAAGTTTGGTTTTGCTTTTTTCTTGACGATACCGACAGTGTCGGTGACATATTGGATCTCCTTTACATTGACTTCGCTGAGGATATAGCTTTCCACTTTCTCCAGTTGCGCTTTCATCTTCAGATCCGGCACCGGTATCAATACTTTGCCAAGCGGCTGGCGAACTTTGATCAATACCTTCTTGCGAAGCGACAATATAAGCGATGTGAATTTCTGAGCCAGTTCTATCCTTTCTTCAAGGTCTTTGTCTATCAGTGATTCATCTGCTATAGTGAGATAGCTAAGATGTACTGACTCGGCCCCTAAATCCCCGAAGGGGACTTTAACAGCCTCGTCGATTGAAGCCCCCTTTGGGGGTTTGGGGGCCAGATTCTGGAAAAGCCAATCACTAAAGAACGGCGAAACCGGGCTCATCAGCTGGGCTACGACATATAGGCACTCATGGAGCGTCTCATAGGCAGATTGCTTATCGCGCGACATATCCCCCTTCCAGAAACGGCGGCGTGAAAGGCGCACGTACCAGTTGGACAGATGTGCATCTACGAAAGCCTCCACTGCACGGGCAGCACGGGTAGGCTCATAGTCTTCGTAATATCCTGTGACCTCTTTGACCAGCGACTGCAGCTTGGAGATGATCCACCTGTCCAGCTCCGTCCGCTCGGTTATCGGTACGAGATTATTGCGGTCTACTTTGAAGTTGTCGATATTGGCATACAGCGCAAAGAAACCGTAAGTATTGTACAGCGTACCGAAGTGCGCACGCGTGATCTCTTCGATGCCCTTGAGGTCAAATTTGAGATTGTCCCATGGATCGCTGTTGCGGATCATGTACCAGCGTGTAGCATCGGCGCTGTATTTTTCGAGTGTTTCAAACGGCTCCACGATATTGCCAAGGCGCTTGCTCATCTTCACGCCATTCTTGTCAAGGAGCAATCCGTTTGACACCACATTTTTATATGCTACTGAGTCAAACAATGCTACACCTAAAACATGCAATGTAAAGAACCAGCCACGCGTTTGGTCCACACCTTCAGCTATGAAGTCGGCGGGAAAGGCGGCCCGGAATTGGTCCTCATTTTCAAATGGCCAGTGCCACTGCGCATAAGGCATCGCTCCGGAATCAAACCAGACATCTATAAGATCTGCCTCACGGTACATCGGTTTGCCGCTGTCTGATATGAGTACCATTTCATCGACATGCGGTTTGTGCAGATCGGTGAGGTCTGTGGTTTGATCTTTTCCATCAGGAGCTTTGACACCTGCAGCGATAGCCTTTTCTACTTCTTTCTTTAGCTCTTCTATAGAGCCGATACACTTTTCTTCCTTGCCATCTTCGGTTCTCCATATCGGCAGCGGCGTACCCCAATACCTTGAGCGCGACAGATTCCAATCGACCAGATTTTCCAGCCATTGGCCGAAGCGGCCCTCGCCTGTGTAGGCCGGTTTCCAGTTGATCGTTTTATTCAGCTCAATGAGCCTGTCCTTGATCGCTGTCGTCTTGATAAACCAGCTATCGAGGGGATAGTATATGACCGGTTTGTCCGTACGCCAGCAGTGAGGGTAGGTATGCTCGTACTTTTCTGATTTGAAAAGCTTGTTGTCCTTCTTGAGTTTATCTACGAGGCGGATGTCTACATTAAGATAGACATCGCGACGTTGTTTCTTTGCCTCTTCGGCTTTCTCCTCGTCTGTGTAGTAGCCTTCCTTCACATACTCGCCGGAGAACTCACCCACTCCATCTGTGAAGCGGCCTTGTTCATTAACGAGAAGGAAATCGGTAACGATACCATTTTGTTTAGCTACGCGCATATCATCTGCACCATGCACCGGAGAGATATGCACCACCCCTGTACCATCAGTGGTAGTCACGAAATCTCCCGATATGATCCGGAAGGCGTCGCCCTTAGGCTGAGAGAATGGGAATAGCTGTTCGTATTTGACACCCACGAGGTCTTTGCCATGTCCGAGGTCTTTCGTTTCCTTTACCTCAAGGTTATTCCATGCGAAGGCCTTCTCCAGCAGGTCGGCAGCGAGTATGACACTTACTTCCTGTTTGCTATAGAAGTTCACGGTTTTGACTTTCACATATCTGATGCCAGGTCCTACGGCCAGAGCCACATTGGATGGCAGCGTCCACGGCGTAGTCGTCCAGGCGAGTATCCTCACATCTTCATCAGCATTGTCAAACAGGAACGAAGACTTTTCATCCTTCACGATCTTAAACATACCTACCGCAGTAATATCTTTGACATCTTTGTAGCAGCCCGGTTGATTGAGCTCGGCTGCGCTAAGGCCCGTGCCCGCAGCAGGTGAGTATGGTTGTATGGTGAATCCTTTGTACAAAAGGTTTTTCTCATAGAGTATTTTGAGCAAGG
>JAOQAO010000234.1 GCA_025963485.1 Bacteroidota bacterium
TCTCAAAATCTAAAAATCGAATGTTAATAATCGACACAAGAGAATCAGAATCACTGGACAGAGCACTCAAGAAGTACAAGAAGAAATTCGAAAAAGCTGGTATCCTCCGCGAGCTCCGTGCTCGTCAGTCTTTCACCAAGAAGTCTATCAGGAGAAGGAGCGAAGTACTCAAGGCTGCATACGTTCAGACGATGAAGCGTAGCGAAGAAGCATAGTAACCAGGGAGTAACCCCGGCATCAAAATATATCCAAGGCCTGTTTCACACAAATGAGACAGGCTTTTTTATTGGCTGCTTTTGACATGAACTTGGATTTATACTCTCTGCCAACTGAGCCATCACCGGCAACTAATTTATACTACGCTCCCCCATACCTACGTTCAAATGTGTGTAGGCCCGTCACCGCCATGCACTAACTTTACCACATGTCGCCTTACGTCGAATCATTTTTGAGTTATATAGAATACGAGCGCCGCTATTCCAAACATACCATCGAGTCATACCGCAATGACCTTGAGCAGCTTTTCTTTTACCTCAAATCAGAATATGCCAAAGAGGAAATAGAGTTGGCCACACACCTGGAGATCCGCTCATGGATGGTGCGTATGATGGAGAGCGAGATCAGCCCGCGCAGTATCAACCGCAAACTCTCCACGCTCAAATCATTCTTCAAATTTCTCATGCGCAAAGGAGTGGTAAAAAAAAGCCCCTTGTCAAAAGTGCTGGCACCCAAGACATCGAAAAGGCTTCCTTCCTTCGTCGAGAAAAGCAATATTGAAAGGTTACTAAAGGACATTGAATTTCCGACCGGTTTTGATGGCACAAGGGATAAAATGATCATCGAACTCCTCTACGGTACCGGTATGCGCCGTTCAGAGTTGCTTGGATTGAAGGAGACAGATATTGATTCCTACAATTCTCAGGTCAAAGTGCTGGGCAAGGGGAATAAAGAGCGCATCATCCCCATCCAGCCACAACTGCGGAATGCGCTGAAAGAATACATTGACTTTAAGAATAATAGCATAGCTCATCCATCCATTTACCTTTTCGTAGATCAGGAGGGTAAGGTACTGAACCCGTCTCGCGTCTATCAGAGTGTCAAGAAGTACCTCAACCTTGTCACCACGATCGACAAAAAGAGTCCGCACGTGCTACGGCATACCTTTGCCACCCACCTCATGAATAATGGCGCTGACATCAACGCCGTCAAGGAACTCCTCGGCCATGCCAGCCTCGCCGCCACTCAGGTCTATACCCACAATACCATAGATAAGCTCAAGAATATCTACAAGCAGGCCCATCCAAAGGCTTGAAATGCCGCGTCGGTTAGGAACGGCGGGATAAGTACTGTTTCGTCGTTGGCTTCTAAGACACCCTCCCCGATTCTTAATCCCCTGACTATTTGTTAATTATCCCTATTATCCACACCTGCCTGTAGTTTCAGCCGTTTTCAGCCATCTGACCTTTTATATTTGACAAAAGTGCCTTCCTGGGTTATATTACGCAGGGTGTCAATCCCATTATGGCTGAAACTTACCACATATTGCTTATCGAAAAGGACAAGCAGGTTGCCGACGACGTTCGCCGGTTTCTCCGTGCGTCTGCGGGCGATGTGGGCTTCGCGGTTGACTATCAGAAGGACCTTGTCCATGGCCACGGCACTATAGCCCTCACCAAACCTGATGCAGTGGTACTCGATGCGGCTTTTGTGGATGCTGATTGGGGCTTTTCCCAGCTCCGCACTACGCTGACTGAGCGCCGGATACCTCTGCTGGTACTATCGGCTAATAATGGCGACGGACTGGATAAACAGCAAGTAGCAGGCGCCGCCGATTACCTGCTCAAAAACAAACTCAATTACTTCTACCTGCCCAAAGCGATAGTATCAGCGATCAAATCCTATGCTGCTTCTGATACGCATGTGGGAGTAGAAGGTGTTTTAACTTCTTCTTCGCACAGATCGCTGCTCGACAGGATGACCGAGGCTGTACTCGTCATCAATACCGAAGGAGAGGTCGTATACGCCAATAGGTCAGGCCGGCATCTCATAGCTGATACGGAGGTGATCGCCCTTCTCAAACGGTTTATCAATTTCCGCGAAGGCCAGAAAGAGATCAAAGCTACGGTCGAGATACAGTCATGCTCTTATGACCTGAAGGTCATTCCGCAGGATTGGTCCGGCGAGCCGTCTATATGTATCCACCTGAGCAAAAATCCGGTATCGTCTTCCTTATCCCTTCAGGATAAAATATCATTGCTTAATGATCTTATACAGACTTGCTCACTGCCTTTCGTATTGCTCGTCAATGACCGGATCAATACCGCCAACGATAGTTTCCTGCAACTGATCAAGGCAGACAGAACAGCTATCAAGGGCGACCTGCTGGAAAACTTTATAAGCAGCGATAGGGGAGAGAGTGTCAACCTTTTTGCACCTGCGCGGCCCGATATGGTGAAATCTATCAAGGGCGCCAATCTCACCGCACCGCTCGAATTGCTGCGCAAGACAGTGACCTCCGGAGAGGATACACTCACAGTGTGTAGCCTGGCATCACCTGGCCAGGATGTCAATCAACTACTTAGTCCGCACAGGCTCATGGAGATCGCCTCACACGACCTCCGCGAACCGGTCCGTACATCTGTCAGCTACCTGCAGCTGCTCACAGAAGGGCTGAAGAAAGGAACGGATAATAAAAAACTACTCTCATACGCGGAGACCATCACCGATGAGATAGGTCGTGCCGAGCGGATGCTTGCCGATATGAAGCTCCTGATGAACCTCCGCGACCGTGTAGTGCGGTTGACCAAAGTAAATATGATGAATCAGATACAGGATGTGCTCAAACAGCTCAAACCTGTCATCGACGCCAGCGATGCTATGGTCAATGTATCAGAGATGCCATCCGTCAGGGCCGACAGCGACGATGTACGCAAATTGCTGTATCACCTTATTGATAATGCGCTGAAGTTCCAAAAGAAAGACAAGCGCCCTTATGTAGAAATACTCGCAAAGAGGGATGGGAAATTCTGGCAGTTCTGTATCAAGGACAACGGTATCGGCATCGATGCTAAATATCACGAAGCCATTTTCGAGCCATTCCGCAAACTCAACCGCGTAGATGAATACACCGGTGCCGGCAATGGCCTGTGTATCTGCAAAAACATCGTAGAAGCCAATCAGGGCAGGATATGGGTCGAGTCTCACGAAGGCTTTGGCAGCAGCTTCTTCTTCACGCTTCCTGCAGAATAATTTCTCGCTATCTTCCAGCCACCTGCCCCCCGCCAACTCTTTACATTGGTCTGAATTTTGTGCCATTTACACCATGAAACGCACATGGGTAGACTCCTCAGCCATTCTTTCCGTCGGCTACGACCCCGACTCAAAGACACTTGAGATCGAATTCAAACACGGTGGCATCTATCAATATCTGGCAGTGCCAAAGACCGTTTTTATTGGTCTCATGAAAGCTCCATCCAAAGGCGCCTATTACGACGAGAAAGTTAAGAAGCCTGGTTATGATTTCCGGCAAGTAGGATAAACATGTATTCATCTTCAAATCAGCACATCTTCAAATTTTCAAATTTCTAAGCATTAAATCTTAATTTTCGCCTTTCAAACAAGATATGAAAGACACTACCAGGCCACATCCGGAACTAGATTTCGACCCGCCATCACAGGCATTTGCTAAACAATTCATCGCCCCATTCAAAAGGTATTTCACACCGGAGTTTCACGGTATTGACGAGGTGGATGCGACGCGCCCCGCCTTATACGTATCCAATCATGCGGTGATCGGTGTACTGGACGGCTATCCGTTTGCTATTGAATTGTATTTGCAGAAAGGCATATTCCTGCGCGCACTGGCCGATCGCAGGCATTTTCAGATACCCTTTTGGAGAGACCTTCTTCAGAAGCGCCTTGGAGCCTTGGAGGCATCACGCGAGCATTGCGCTGCTATCATGGAGCGTGGAGAGAGCCTTGTGGTATTCCCCGGCGGGACCCGGGAGGTCTGCAAGAAAAAAGGCGAAGCCTATGAGCTCAAATGGCAGGACAGGACGGGTTTTGTCCGCATGGCTATGAAATATGGCTACGATATTATCCCCGTAGCTGCGGTAGGCGCAGAGGAGGCATATACAGTGACCAAAGATGCCAATGACATACTCGACCACTCCTGGGCAGGCAAACTGCTTAAGCAGTCGGGCCTCGCTCATGACCTTTTCAAAGACGGTGAATTGCTTCCGCCGTTTGTCAGGGGATGGGGCAATACATTATTTCCTAAGCCCGTCAAACTGTATTTTAGCTTTGGCAAAAGGATCTCTACTAAGAAGTATAAGAAGTTATCCGAAGATCAGGAGACACAGGAACTCATCAAGGACAAAGTCGAGCTCGCGCTGCTGAAACAATTCAAATACCTCTTTGACGTGCGGGAGCATGACAAAGGCAATAATGTCGTGAAGAGGTTTTTTGATGTCATACGCCCTACAGCTAAAGCATAAACATTGGATAGATTTTCTTTCCTCTTTAGAAATGCACAGGTCAGGATATTGCTATTCTCAGCTTTATTGATCGTTCTTGTGTCTTGGTGCAGGGTTTCCGTTACGGGTAGTTTGATGGTAGATGGCCATACTCTGACCGGTCTTACTTTGTGGTTGGTCTTTAGTGTATTTATAGGCTCGCTCGCGGCTTATTCCTTTGCATTATACCGGCTGTGGCGGGCAGGAGAGCTATCTCTCTTTCAGGTTAGGATAGTCAGTTATGCATTAGCCGCTATATTCTCCCTCATGCTGCCGATGCTGAGCAATGATCTTTTCTCCCTGCTCACCTATGGGGACGCTGCCAATAGAGGAGTAGATGTATATACCAATACAGCCTCATTGCCTATCTCTCCATTTTTTGAATTCCTTAGTTTACTCTGGCGCAAAGCTCCCTGTGTCTATGGACCTGTATGCCTCAGCATCTCGCGGATAGCTGCTTATATAGGACATGGGCACTTATGGTACGCTATGGCCGCATACAAAGTATTGGCCTTCATCTGGGCTATTGTTTTCATAGAGATCATTTTCCGCATAGGCGTATTATTAAAAACCACCATCAAACCGATCCTGTTTATTGTTTTAAATCCGCTCTTCATGATCCCGGGTCTGGCCCAGCTTCATTGTGATGCGATCGTCATAACCCTTGCCGCTGGTATGGTTTATTTCTTTTTGGCAAAAAAAGGGTACATCGCATTTGTGTTCCTCGGGCTGTGCATAGCCGCTAAGATCAGCTACATATTGCTTTTCCCTTTTTTGATCATTGCGTTGTTTCTGGAGAAAACATCATGGATGTCATTCTTCACCCGGATCGCAGGAGGTGTCGCTATCACACTGGTGACGGTCTTTCTTTTGTACCTGCCGTTTTATACTTCACCTAAGACATTCACGATACCATTCGATTTTCTCTTTCATCAGAATCCAGCCAAATCGATCTCTGAGATAGTTGGCGACATAGTATATTTCGCACCCACCGTCATGCTCGGCGAGAATGCCGAACTGCATAACAATGTCAAAACACCTTCTGGTATTTCGCAGGGACAGCTTGATGCATGGCTCCTCATTAAAATGATCTGCCAGGTATTTGCGTTGATCATTAGTGCGGTTGTTTTTATCAGGTTCTGGATGGGAGAACGGTCAGTCGGGCAATGGTTCAGGGTCTTTACACGCTTGTTATTACTATTCCTGCTTTTCTATTCGCACGTATTTTATCCCTGGTACCTGCTTTTTATTTTACCACTGCTATGGTTTGAGGAGGACCTCGCCTTTATGCAATGGCTATTTGTGTTGACTTGTTTTTCTACCGTACAGGATGCTATCTGCTTTATCACGCATGATACGCTGCCATACTATATTATCCTTATCCTCACTTTCTTTAGTACCGTTGTTTTTGTCTGGCGCTTCCGGACTGTTTATTTCGGGTCTTTACAGACTCACTCCGGTCAATCTGCGTAATCACCGCGATCTGCGGAAGCCCTGTACAGGTCTGCAAAAGCGATCACCATCGCGAGCGCAAAGATCACCGAGATCAATTTGTATTGCAGCGCAAAGACCTCGCTGCACGCCATAGCCATATTGAGAAATACAGCTATCGAGCTAAGTATAAATGGCGCCCATCTCCGGCTCACAAAAGCATAACCGGCAAAGAACCATAAACTGGTGTGCGAGTACCGCTCATGCATCTCTGTACTAAAATAAAAGAAACAGAGGCATAGCAGGCCGCCACAGAGTAGTAGCGTTGCAACAGAGGTTCTTATTGCTTTTTGTTTGAGCGACCTCCATGTATCCCTAAGTAAAGGCAGCAGAGCTATGAAGGCGGATATATAGAATAGCAAAAATCCCCATTGCCTGTAGGTCCAGGGTCCCCATGTGGCCATATCCGTGGCTTTGTCCAGTTTGCCCGGCCATATCAGGTGCCAGAAATTATAGGCGGCCAGCGAAATGTATTTGTAGTACCCCACCGCATGAAAATTAACTGCAAAGGCCTGATATAAATTCCCCGCTCGTATAAATGGCAAAAGGATCAATACCTGCAATGATACTCCAGCGATGAACGCTGAGATCATTTTGCGATAAGGGGTATTACGAAACTGCTGAATAAACAATAACCCCCATACCGGCAGATAGAAAATGGCGACCAGTTTGGTATTGAGTGCAAGGATAAAGAGTAATAAAGAGAGAACAAGATTACCCCTGTATAGCAACACGATGCTGCATATGATGAAAGCACTAAGCATGCCATCTATCTGTCCCCATATCAGTGTATTGTATAGGAAACCAATATTGAGAAAGCAAAAAAGGAAATTGGTCAACCGGTTATTCTTATCGCTGATCGTATAGCAAAGGTATATCACACCGGCCCACTCCACGAATAGTGTAAAGAACTTCAACATGAAAATATGAGATTGTATGGCGTCATCGTTGCCCATCAGGCCAGCATAGAGTCGCAATACGATCAGGTAAAATGGATTGTAGTTCACCGGGGTCGTATTGCAGTCATATGCATGGGCATACCCGTTATGTAGCATATATATACTCCAGTCCGACCATGCCCTGGCATCACTGACGAACTGGTCATGCGGGCAGAGCACACACAGCAGGAATAGCATTAATATATAAGCGATGACCTCTTTATTGATTTTCATTGGTCATAAAATTCCATGAGATAATAGGTGTTTTCAGCTATTCCGTTGTATGCCTCAATGCCGATAGTTTGCAGCAACCATGATCTCTGAGGCCAGGGCACATCCAGGAGGGTCCGGGCTATTATTTTACCTTTTTCGGGGGTGTTTTGATATTCAAATTCATATTGATTTGTAGCTACCAGGCGCATTGTATCCTTATTAGAAGTGCCAAAATTTCTCAATACATGCAGCTGCCTTTCGGATACATTGCTATCCCGCATATATTCAGGATAGAGGTCTTTGGGTATAGTTGCCTTAGGCAAAATGTATGGACTATTATTGACGTCTTTATAATATACGATCACTTTTTTTTCTTTGGATATTTCGTGGAGCTTGCTTAAAAATACCTTGGAATCAAAAAGGAACCTATCCGCATACAACACGAAGATAACAAGGCATAAAATATTAAAGACTACGATCAAGCCTTTGGCTGTGGTCAAGAACAATCCTGGTATCGTCACTCCCTTTTCGCGCAATCCCTGATAAG
>JAOQAO010000148.1 GCA_025963485.1 Bacteroidota bacterium
ATAGCCCATACGGTCTGCGTGCACGCCATCGTTATATTTGAAAATATACCAGTACGACATATCCGGCAGCGGCTGCCCGTTTTTCTTCCACGTACCGTCAAAGTCATTCTGGTAGCCTTCTGCATCATTTCTCCATACTTCATCGCCGTACCTGTTGTATACGAGAAGCTGTGACTTAGGCAGCTCCTCTACAGATGGGATCACGAACTTGTCATTGACACCATCGCCGTTGGGAGATATACCTTGTGGTATGTTGAACTTGCTCTTGGCGGCTACGGTCACCACTACTTCAGCTCTGGCGCAGGTGGTATCTGTGCCTGAGATGCTACATAGCGTATAGCAGAAAGAATCCACTCCCTGTGTGATGCTGGTATCAGGATTGATCGGGTCTATAGGGTAGTCGTGATCAGGCGTATAGGTCACTCCCGCGCTATCCAGCGTAGCCATGCCATGTAGTGGCTGATTGCAAAGGGTAACATACTGGTTGGGCGTATGGGAGTCATTGGCCAATATATCTATGGATACAGACTGGTCCTGCAGCGTAGCGCCATGATCAGGACGCGCCAGGAGCGGCACAGAGACCACCACATAGCTCGATGTACATAGATGGCTGGTGTCGCAAATGGTATAGTAGAATGTATCCAATCCCGCAAAGGAGGCGTCAGGCATATAGCAGAACTTTAGCGCGACACTATCATAAGTCACTGTACCGCCATGCAAAGTGATAGTGTCAAAGGCGGTGACATTGATAATATCCCCGAGGTCGTCGTCATAGTCATTGACCAGCGGGAATATGGGACCACATCCGGTGGTATTGTAATACAGGAAGTCGGGGAGTGCATGAGGGCGGTGATTGATAGGGACCACCGAGATGATCATCTGCACTGTGTCACAAAGGGGGTAGTTATTGCAGATAACCACCTCAACGGTCTGTGTGGTGCGCGACTGATAAGGAACCGCTATACGCACACATGGCGCTATACCAGCTGTAGTAGAACCGGCAGTCGGAGTGATAGTATCGATAGAGGTCCCTATATGAGAGATAAAGACATAGGGGCTATCTGCCTGTGTATAGTGGAAACAGTAAGTCATAAATGAATCTTCATATACACTCACATGAAGGGTGTCTGCGGGATTATTGGCAGCGTTGAGGATAATCGGAGGACTATTGCAGTCGCGCACAAATACGTCTACGGTGGCAATATTGCAAAGCTTTGGCGTACCTCCGTCACAGGCGCGGTATACGAAGAAATCATGACCGGTAAAGCCCGCCACCGGAGTATACGTGATAGTGGTGCTATTGGTCTTTCTCGCTGTACCGTGCAGGGCAGCACCTACGATGGTATCAAGCGTCACCGTTGTTCCCTCGGGGTCGACATCATTGGCCGTGACAGGGATGCTGACGGGGTAATTTCTACATACATAGGCAGTATCCTTGCCGACGTTAGGATTGAGGCCGTTGCATGGATGGTTGGCGATGTGGATAGCTACGACGCCCGTGTCGCAGAAGCAGGCATTGCATAACGAGTAGCGTACTACATCTATCTGGCCTACTCTCGTGGAGTCCGTACAGGTATAGACCACCTGGTTATTGACGATAGTGGCGGTACCAAAGGTCGGTGGTGTAGCGATCGTAACGACCACATTGCCTCCACCCACCGGCATAGTATCATTACCCAATACATTATAGATACTGGAGCAGAGCGATGAGTATCCGGCGTATTCCACATCGTCGACCGCAGCAGGCATCCTGCATGGCGCCTGAGTGACGGTGAAGATAGCCAAGCCGAAATCGCAGCCGCAGTCCGTACATATCCGGTAGGTAATCGTATCAATACCGGTCTGAGTAGCCGAAGCTACATATGTAACCGTCCGGCCACTCAATATAACCGAGCTACCTGGAATTGCGGTGCCATTTAACAATGTAACCGTTACGTTTCCAAAACTGATCACCGAGCTGTCATTGGCAGAAACGTCAGTAGAGGTCACGTCGCCTTGTATCTGCGTGATACGGTCTGTCACCGCGCGGGGCGATATACAGGCTACGATATTGAGATACACATAGCCGGTATCGCAGTTGTGGCTAGGGCATGAGTCGCAGACTACGTAGCTGAAGGTATCAGGACCTGCATAGATGCCATTGCCACGGAAGATCACTTCATTGCCGGTGAGCGTAGCGGTACCGTGGGATGGCAGGTGGAGGATAGTGACAGTAAGTGCGCTACCTACAGTATTGGTATCATTGGCAGAGACATTGAGGGTATTGGGCCTGTCATTATAGAGGGTATAATAGTCTGCAGCGGACACAGGTGCCACGCATTGTGCATGTACGAAACTGACTGCGGATAATAAAAGGGAGAAAAGTACAAGTCTTCTGAAAAACAGGCCGAAACAGGCCGGGTTTAGTTGTTTCATGAGCGGTATTATTGACGTAAAAATAGGATTTACAGCAGGATTTGGCAAATTATTTATCCCTGTGGAAGCTCCTATTTGCTCACATCCACAGCAATATGCGATTCAGCTAAAAGTGAAATGGAATGCTTAGTACATTTCCCCGGTATTGGGGAAACTGCGGCTCTTGACATCGGCCACATATCCGGCTACTGCATCGTGCATGATATCGGCCAACTCGGCATAGCGGCGGACGAAGCGCGGACGAAACTCCTTATTGATACCAAGCATATCATGTGTCACGAGCACCTGCCCGTCTGTATCAGGGCCGGCACCGATGCCTATGGTCGGTATATTGAGGCTTTGCGATACTTCTTTGGCGAGGGCAGCGGGTATCTTCTCCAGAACTATGGCAAAACAGCCTATTTTCTCCAGCAGTATGGCATCCTCTTTGAGTTTCTGCGCTTCTGCTTCTTCCTTAGCACGGACATTGTAGGTACCAAACTTGTATATAGACTGCGGCGTGAGCCCGAGGTGGCCCATGACAGGGATACCTGCGGTGAGTATACGCTCTATAGACTCGCGTATCTCTCCTCCCCCTTCGAGCTTGACGCCGTGAGCACCAGCTTCTTTCATGATCCGGATAGAGGATTCCAGCGCATTGCGGGAGTTGCCCTGATAAGAGCCGAATGGCAGGTCCACTACTACCAGCGCACGCTCTACGGCGCGCACTACAGAGGCAGCGTGATAGATCATCTGGTCGAGGGTGATAGGCAGCGTGGTCTCATGCCCCGCCATGACATTGGAGGCAGAGTCGCCGACGAGTATCACATCTATGCCCGCCTTGTCTACGATACCCGCCATGGAGAAATCGTAGGACGTGAGCATTGCTATCTTGGTTCCTTTTTCCTTAAACTCATGCAGTGTATGAGTAGTGACGCGCTTGACCTCTTTGTGGACAGACATGATATATGATTGAGCTGTAAAGAAGAGTAAAATTAGGGAATTTCGATATAGAAAAACGGTGAATGAGCAGATAATCTTCGTCTCTGCAAGCTTCTCTATTTTATGTCCTTGAAGTTGCCCTTAAAGAAAGCCGTCGAGTCCCGCCATTCCCGAATAGTGTGTTTATCGTGTACATAGTCATATATACTGACATCCCTGTGAAAGTGGCTCTGATCAGGGTCATCAACTATCAATGAACCGATACTGATGATCCTGTGTCCATGCTCATCCAGATATAACGGATATGGTCCCGAAACGCCTCCCGATATACGCTTCATACCCACATGCTGAGATTGATATACTACCCAAACGAAATGTTCAAACACGAACGAAGGAAAGCGGATCACGACCATGGAATCATTGAGGAACCTGAAGCCCTTATACACCTCCTCTGTATCACGATAGAATAATATCCCATCATCTGCGAATGTATCGGCATTCATTGGATTGCTGAATGAATCCCATCCATTATTGTATTGTACGTAGAGTTTGTATGCGCTATCTTCTATACCAGCAACTATACGAAAGCGATGGCCAGCGACCGTAGTATCTATCGTAGTATGCATAGGAGGAAAGGGTGCATCGGCCTCAATGACAGTGGCCGCAGCCATCTGCACGTAATGCCGGGGCTTATCCCTCCAGCAGCCGCATAGCAGGATGAGACCGATAAAACCAACGAGATAAACCGCTTTCATATGGCGCGAAAATAGAAATAAAAAGCCCGTATCACAAACACCGGAGTTCCAAAAGAATTGTATTTTTAATCAATAACCACTGACACATATGCGCGCTATCAGACTTATACTTTTGCTGCTATTGCCCCTGTCTACCTTTGCGGCTACGCCGCAGAAAACTGTCATAGATTATTTCCTGCTGTTGCCGCCTGCCGCCTTCTCAGGCATCCATGTATGGACCGGTGTAGGCAATACGAACTTCACAGCCGCCAATAAGAAAAGGATGCTGACCAATCTCGCAGGCAAGCCCATGCCCGCAGGCACCGAGCCTGATGGCAAAGAGGTCAATATCTACGTGATCTCCCGCGTCGATACGACTGCCGGTTCTCTCTATATCCACGACCTCAGCTACCACACAGCCGCTATGCATATATGGAAAGAAAAAAGCGGTTCTGTGCTCATAGGTGTATCGCTCATCCAGACGCCGGGTACGATCACGGAGAATGAGGTCAGCTTCTACCGCTATGATGGTACAAAAATGACGAAAGTGGAAAACATGCTGCCCAAACTCCCTATCAGTGAGTTCGTCAAAAAGAATGACCTGGAGATGGACAGCATCTCTCCTGCACTCACCCCAAGGGTCATCTATGACTTCCCCTCTGAAGGAGAACAAACCATCAGCTGCCGCCTGGATTTTGCTTTCTGGAGCTCGGACAGTGAGAATATGATCCCCTCAGAAAAACCATATCAATACCTCACTACCAATCAGGTGCATGAGGTGACGCTGCAGTATACAGCGGATGGGTTTAAGATATTGCAGAAGTAAATAGCCGGTTCGGTTACTCTAAACACTTGAACAGACTCTGGCGACAACGAGCACTTATTTATATTCGAGAAACCAAAAACTTTGTCACCCTTCGCTTTCGCTCAGGGTGACAAAGTTCATTTCGCCGGAGGCGTCTGTACCTTGGGCGTATCCTCGGGTTTGGCGGCGGGAGGCATCGGTATAGGCTGGAGCTTTTTCTTTCTCCTGAAAAGGTCTATCCACCTGTCAAAGTCCTGCCTGTATGAGAGGCCGATACCGGTCTTATTCCTGTTTCGCTGGTTAAAGTTATCATAGTCATTACGGTTATAGGTCTTTGCTCGCCATGAGCCTTTTTTGTCGAGCGTATATTCTATCTGGAAGTCGCCCGTCACATAGGCATTAGGGTTATTGGTCGTCGTTTGCGTATTGCCTGCTACGCTTTTATTGTCGCCGAAATCGAGGTTACCTCCGACATTTATAGAAAGGCGATTATTAAAGAAGCGTTTAGTAAGTGCTATCTGCAGTTCGCGCCTTGTGTTAAGGTTATCGGCTGTGGTGGTAGCAGGGCCATACCACTGGTCATATTGCTGGAAATTAAGATTGAAGTCCAGGTCTTTCACATTCAGATTGTCAAAGAAGCTGCCGACATACATAGATAGTTGCGAGGTTAGAAACTCACTCACCGTATTGGCAACGCTGCCGCCGATAGATTTACCGGAAGTAGCATCGCCCGCAGCAGCAGAATTGGTAGGCAGGAAACGGTTCATGACGAGCAGGCCGAATACCTGCTTGTTGAGCTCGGCATCAGAGCTGCGTATGAGCTGCATTTTATTGTCTACATAGGTCCGTATCAAAGGGTCCGGGTCCTGCGGCCTTATATCAAATGAAATCTCGGGTGCAGATAGCACCCCCTTGAGTTTGAGGAGCAGGTCTACCTCTATACGGTTTTTAGAACGAAGTACCGCTTCTGTCTCTGAGGATGAAGTAGTGGTAGAACCGTTGGTGCTATATACACCCAGCAAGTCGGCAATGAGATCATAGGTAGAAGTGCGTACCTTATATATCGCATCAGCATAGAGCTGAGCATTATAGACATCTCCATTGAAGTAAATAGAGCCTCCGGGCTCCAGTTCAAATCTTTTATTGATCACATTCTGTAGTGTGAAAAGGTAACTACCCTGCTCGATCTCATAGTTGCCCCGGATATTGAAATCACCTCCGCGGATGATAGAGATACTCATATATCCCCTGCCTCTGCTCGACAGAATATCTCCCGATGACGGATCGAGTATTACATCTACGGTCGCGTCAGGAGTGACGTCAACACTCACAGAGAAGTTGACACCGGTAGTGGGCCTCGCCTCATGCCGGCGAGTGCGGACGGTATCCTTTCCGGGCGTGACGAAGCGGTAGAAGTTGTACTTATTGGTCTCATAAGAGTTATTGATCGGGATATTGACGTAGGTGCCTTTCTGCGTGGTACAGTCGTAGGCATTTATATTGACCATCGGTATCGTACCGGTGAAATCGATCTTGCCCTTAGCCATGATCCTGCCATAAAAAACAGGCTGGTCTTTGACCGTAGTATTGAGAAACTCCGCAAGGTTAGTAGTCACATGCAGGTCGAGCGTGAACTTTTTAAAGTGATCATGATAGATACGGCCTGTGCCATATGCTTTATTATTGAACCTGTCCATGACCTCCAGTGTGCCTACATCAAAGTATCCGTCACCAAGCTCTATATCCTCATTTCTGATAGTGTAGGCTGTGTTGATATACGACACTTTCACATTGGCCTCATTGATATGCAGTGTGCCTTTAGCTACGAGTGCTTTGATCGGTCCTTCCAGCGTTAGGTTGGCCCGCGCTGTGCCTTTCACCTCCTTTACATATTTGACAAAGAAAGGATGATTGAGGAAGCTAAGGTTGAGCGAATTTATGTCTGTATTGAGGTTTAGGCTTTGCTGGTTGACATCGTAAAAACCCTTGATAGCGATGTCATTTTTATCTCCCGCTACTGACGCAGTCACATTGACCCGTTTCAGCGATTCATCCATATTGCTATTGACCCTGATCGTGCCGATATTGATGTCCTTCATAGTGAAATCGCGCGCCTCTACGTTAGCTACTATAGCAGGCTTGGAGAAGATATCCTCGATATGCACGGTGCCATTGATCGTGGCTGTGATGTCCTTGACCTTCCTGCTGAAGATATTAAGGAAGTCTGACAGCGAGGTCTCTGTAAGGGCCAGATTGATACTTGTAGAGGTATCGTTTTTGAGGTAGGCATCCACCTTGATATTTTGCTTGCCACTGGCAAAGACAAGCCCGTTTGCATTTGTAGTGATCTGCTTGCCGCGCACGGTGACGAGATTATCCGGCAGGAAAGACCACTTATTGCCTCCGAGCCATATCGCCGAGGGGTCCATGCGTATCTCTGCGCCGCCCTTTACAGGCTTGATATAGGAGGTCATATCTGCCTTGTTATAGTTCTTAGGGTCAGAGGTCAGGAGGTCAAAGCGGAACTCATCTTTCTCCGTGGTCAGCTTGGCCACCATGGTATCCAGCACGAGGCTATCACTCATGTAGAAATTGTCTGCGCTGGTACGGAGGTCCACCTGGCCATCATGAGAAGTTATATTTACATCAAACTTCTTCACACCGTACTTGTCATATACGATCTCGGGTATCGAGCCTTTCAGGTTCAGGACGTGATTAGCCGTATTAAACTCACCACTGATCACCGAGTTGCGTATCATGCGGAAACGTGGGTCTATCGTCCTGGTGATAGAAGATGAGTCATAAAATCGCATATTGAAAGTAAACTGCTGAGGATACACATAAACCGTGTCCTCATAATTTTTAGTAAAAGTATAATTGAGATACCTTGTGATCGCCTTGGGCATCCCGGAGAAGGTAAATTTGCCCTGCATCTCTCCCTCCGCGTTATCCGAGAGAAGCGTAATATGCTTGGACTTGTCAGGCAGTATGGTAGATGTCAGCGTGATGTTATGTACTAATGCGGAATCCGATTTATGCAAGACAAATATATCCTGTGCGATGACCACTCCGATCATATCATCAGGTTTTTTGCCGATGAAATTGGCCGTGACCGTGCCTCTGATATTGAGTGTATCCTTAGATAGGTTCAGCTCCCGGAGCTGGGCATTGCGGATAGAAGCCGTGAAATTATATCGTGGTAGTGCCTCCGTCAGGTCGACCAGCCCGCGGAAATTCATATCAAGGTATTTATCCTTTGCAATCAGGTCACCGCTGAAGAATTTGCCTTTGATATTACCATTGACCTTCAGGTCCTGGTATTCATATCCTTTCACGGTCAGGCTGCTGACATCTCCATTGAGCTTGACGTCCACGGTTTCGAGCTTGATACCGCTTCCGACGAGGGAGGTTTTGAGGCTGATCTTGCCGAGCACATCCGAGCGATTGAACCATTTACCCAGATCAAAATTATTGAGTGCCAGATCACCGGAGTAGGCACTCTTTGCTGTCTTTGAGTTGTACTTGAAATTAATATCCGATGATGCCGAGCCTATATCTGTATATAGCTTGCCCTGTGTCACAAAGTCATTGAGGAAGCCGTCAAAATTTCCGGTGAAACTGATATTACCAAGTGTATTGAAATTGGGCGGATAAAGTGTAGAAGGATAGATACGCCTGATCTCTGCAGCCGAGGTGGTGAACTGGCTAATGCGCATATTGAGAGAGGTCTCATTGAAATTGGGCAAGCCGCTGGTGTAGAAGTTTCCTTTGAGTATAGTACCGTTCCCTACGGTCAGCACTATATTCTTTCCTTGCAGGTTATTGATACGGCCCGTTATTTTCCCGGAGATATAAATTGTATTGTGCGCAACGGCATCAAGGTTTTTGGCAAAATAATTAATGTCCCGCAAGGATAAATAGGCTCTGTCAAAATCTGCGCCCAGCGTCACTTTCTCTGTAAAATCATTGAAATCTTCGAGATCATTGTAGGTAACACCGAGATAGTTATTGATACTGCTATTGCCTGTCTCGAGGGTCAGTTTGCGCAGGCTCATCTCCTTGTCCGTCACTTTGACCAATGCGGTAAGTGTTTTTATTTTAAAACCGCTCTTCTCCACTGCTGTCAGGCCATTGACATCTACACCTATTGAGTCGTGTATCACTGAGCCTTTCCTGGTCTTAAAGCTGATATCCGTCAGCCAGATATGGTTGAAGTCCACTCCTTTTTTTTCAGAGGCCTTGTTCATATTATCAAACTCGAAGCTCGAATGTGTGATAGCGGCCTGCGCCCACTTGATCTCCCAGCCGGGCGGGAGGAAGGATATTTTTTCTATAGGCTTGGGCTTTGTAGTATCCCGGACACCGGCTATGATTGAGGCATGCACGCCATTGATATCGATCGACTTTATGTCTATGAGCTTTTTCTGGAGGGCAAATTGATTTATATCTATATCACAGGTAGGTATCACCACCTTGACAAAAGAATGCTTTTTCTGGTCCTCCAGGCGGAAATCAGTATTGTTTAAACTAACCTTATGCAGTTCGATGAGCACATTAGGAGCTGTTGCGATCGTATCCTTATTGGGTGTGACGAGAGGGGTAGCCGGTTTATCAGAAGCAAAAAGTGTCGCGATGTTGAGATTACCCAGGGAGTCGTTTACCAGTCTTATTTTGGCATTATCCAGGGTGACACCCTTGATCTTAAACTGCTTTTTGACTAAGCTCCAATAGGATATGTCTACGTTGAGGTTTCCGGCATAGATCAGGGTATCGCCTTTTTTGTCTGCCATATAGAAGCCTTTGACATCTATATTCCGAAAAACATTCCACTCAAAACGGTCGATGGACACCTTAGTGCCCAACCTTTTGGATACATAGTTGACCAGGATATGAGCGACATAATTCTGGACCGCAGGGATACGTAGGGACAGCGTAAGGCCACCGCATAGCAGCAGCACCAGCAATATGATGATCCCCACGATCTTGAGCCCTTTCTTCATTCTAAACGCGACAACGCATTAATAAGCACCTAAAGTATACTTACTAAGGCGTTTTAAAAATCTTTAGTATTTTATTCTTTACTTTATTTGCACCGAAATGCCTACAATACTAGCCATAGAATCATCCTGCGATGATACCTCCGCAGCCGTCTGCAAAGATGGCAAAATCCTTGCCAACATTATCTCGTCACAGCAGGTGCATGAGGCATGGGGAGGCGTAGTGCCGGAACTGGCCTCGCGCGCGCACATGAAAAACATCATCGTGACGGTAGATACAGCAATGAAAAAGGCAAGTATCAGCAATCAGGATCTCGACGCGATAGCTTTCACCCGAGGACCCGGATTGATAGGTTCATTGCTTGTGGGCGTATCCTTTGCCAAAGGCCTCGGTATGGCACTGGACCTGCCGCTGATAGAGGTCAACCATATGCAGGCACACGTCATGGCAAACTTCATAGATGAAACTCCGTCATTCCCGCACATATGCCTGACCGTATCCGGCGGGCACACACAGCTTTTATTGGTCCGGGGTCCGCTGGATATGACGCTCATCGGCGAAAGCCTGGATGACGCTGCGGGTGAAGCCTTCGACAAATCAGCTAAGATACTCGGACTCCCCTATCCGGGTGGGCCGCTGGTAGATAAGCTCGCGCAGCTCGGCAATCCGGAAAAGTTCAAATTTGCGAAGCCACAGATCGAGGGTTTTGACTTCAGCTTTAGCGGACTGAAGACATCAATACTTTACTTCATCCAGAAGCAGGTAAAGGAGAATCCCAACTTCATCGCGGAGAACCTCAACGACCTCTGCGCCTCTATACAAAAGACCATCGTAGACATCCTGCTCAAAAAGCTGGAAGCTGCTGCCATAGCCAACGAGGTAAGGGAAATAGCCCTCGCCGGTGGTGTATCTGCCAACTCAGAGTTACGAAGGAAATTCTCAGAACTTGGAATAAAGAATGGCTGGAAGACGCATATACCCAAGTTCGAATACTGCACAGACAATGCAGCGATGATAGCTATCGTAGGGCATTATAAGTATGAGATAAAGGAGTTTTGCAGCTACGAGATAGAGGCGATACCGAGGTATCCGATATAGGTTATAATATATTTCACACGAAGACCACAAAGTAAAGACCAAAGAAATGCAAAAAGCCCACAAAGAAACAGGCATTAAACTTTGGTGTGCTTACCGTTATTTTCTTAACTCTTTGTGTTCTTCGTGTGAAAGGCTGTTAAGTTTCCACAAAACCTTATTTTAGCCGCGCATGAATACTGAAGGCCTTTCCCTGATCAAACATTATTTCCCCCATATCACTGCGGAGCAGGAGGCGGCTTTCGCCAAACTCGGTCCTGTGTATAAGGACTGGAATGAAAAGATAAACGTCATCTCCCGCAAGGATATCGACAATCTATATGAGCGCCATGTGCTGCATTCACTGGCTATCGCCAGGTTCACGCGCTTTAAGAATGGAACCAAGATCATGGATGTGGGTACTGGCGGAGGCTTCCCTGGGGTGCCGCTGGCAATCATGTTCCCTGAATGCCGCTTTCACCTCGTGGACTCTATCGGCAAAAAACTAAAGGTCATCGACGCTGTCAAGGAGGAACTGGGACTAAAGAACATCTGGACTTTCCACTCCCGCGCTGAGGATATGGACTACTACTATGACTATTGTGTCTCACGTGCAGTAGCTCCGCTCCGAGAACTGATGAAATGGACCACCCGGAAATACAGCGCCGACCATCACAATGAAAAAAGGAACGGCCTCATCTGCCTCAAAGGCGGCGACCTGGCAGAGGAAACAGCAGGATTGAAAATGGTCCAGCTGACGCCGCTATCTGAATATTTCACCGAGGATTTCTATAAAGATAAATCACTGGTCTACGTACCTAAATAACATGATACTCGACGCACAAAATATAACCAAGAGCTATGGCCCGCTGCAAGTCCTAAATGGGGTATCCCTGCAGGTGCAGAAAGGTGAGATCATCTCTATAGTCGGCGCATCAGGTGCAGGCAAGAGTACCCTGCTTCATATCATAGGTACACTCGATAGGCCGGACGGTGGCACAGTGAATATAGAGGGCAATAACATTTCCGGCAAAAAAGATAAGCAACTCGCTGCTTTCCGCAATGCAAAGCTGGGGTTCATCTTTCAGTTTCATCACCTGCTACCTGAGTTTACAGCCATTGAGAATGTCTGCATACCGGCATTCATCGCAGGAACTAAAACAAGTGCGGCAGAGAAGCGTGCCAAGGAATTACTCACACTTCTCAAACTCGAACATCGCATCGGTCATAAGCCCAACGAGCTCTCTGGTGGCGAGCAGCAGCGCGTAGCAGTAGCCAGAGCGCTGATGAATAACCCTTCCATCGTCATGGCCGATGAGCCATCCGGTAACCTTGATTCAGATAATGCCAAAGACCTGCATAAACTTTTCTTTGACCTTCGTGATAAGCTCGGTCAGACCTTCATCATCGTCACGCACAATGAGGAACTGGCAGAAATGGCAGACAGGAAGATTGTAATGAAGGATGGGAAAATCAATCCAAGTGTAGCATAATTTTCTGTAAATTTGGGTTGTGAAAAAGCAGATCCCACTGGATTTTATTATTGACAAACTGACAAATTCTATTGAGAATGTCGTCACCGGCGACAGTTTTTCAACAGATATTACATTATTGAATGCAGCTGAGGTAAAAATGATCACCAAAAAGAATGGATGGTTATTTGATTGGAAGTATGAATTAGCTCAACCCGAAAGAGAAGTCTATAAATTGACAATTGTCAACAACCCTTCAATAATTCAAGGTTTAATAAGTCTGGAGATAAGAGAAGATCACGTATTTATGGATTTATTAGAAAGTGCCTCTTTTAATAGAGGAAAGTCCAAAATGTATTCGGGTGTTCCTGGTAATCTTGTCGCATTTGCTTGTAGACTTTCTTTCCAAAGAGGTTTTGAAGGTAATGTTTCGTTTCTATCCAAAACACAACTTATTGATCATTATATAGCAACTTTGGGAGCCTTTCATTTCGGAGGAAGAGTGATGATCATAAGAACAGATGCTGCCCTAAAATTAATTAATACCTATTTTAAAAATCAGTTCTCATGAAAAGGAACAAAAAAGAGCTTGATGTTGATTTTATTGGAGGGTTGGGAACTTTAACTGAAAAAGAAGCTCAAATGATAAGTGCTTTCATAAAAAGTGAGAAAGCAAAAAGAAATGCCATTGTGCAGAAACCAGTGAAACGTAAAAAACGTGTTGCTACAACATAAACCTGCTGAAACCTTAAAACAATATTGGGGCTTTGATGAATTCAGGCCGATGCAGGAGGATATCGTACGGTCTGTGTTGGATGGTCATGATACGCTGGCCCTTTTACCTACCGGTGGTGGCAAATCACTTTGTTTTCAGGTTCCTGCCCTATGTATGGATGGGCTCTGCGTCGTGGTTTCTCCGCTCATTGCGCTCATGCGCGATCAGGTGCAGAGCCTCAATAAGAAAGGTATCAAAGCTATTGCCATACATTCAGGGCTCCCGCATGGCGAGGTGGATCGTCTACTGAATGCTGCCATGTTCAGCGATCTCAAGTTCCTCTACATATCTCCCGAGCGTATAGGCACGGATGAGTTTCAGGCTCGGGTACCAAATATGAATGTGAACCTGATCGCTATAGACGAAGCGCATTGTATCTCTCAGTGGGGCTATGACTTCCGCCCTGCCTATCTCAAGATCGCTGACCTCCGGACACTCATTCCCAAAGCGCCGCTTATTGCCCTCACAGCCACTGCTACCAAGCCGGTAGTCATAGACATACAGGAGAAGCTGCTCTTTAAGAATGGTAAGGTCTTTCAGAAAAGCTTTACCCGCCACAATCTGAGTTATGTCGTTCGCAAGGCAGAAGACAAGAACCTGCAACTACTGGACATCCTCAAAAAGGTGCAAGGCTCTGCCATCGTCTATGTCAGAAACCGCCGCAAGACCAAAGAGATAGCAGATTATCTCAGGCGAAACAAGATCAGCGCAGACTTTTACCACGCAGGACTCGATGGCGATGAGCGAAATAAACGCCAAGCTGCCTGGGTAGATAATAAGACCCGCGTCATCGTCTGCACCAATGCTTTCGGTATGGGCATCGACAAACCTGATGTACGGGTGGTAGTACATATAGAGCCTGCCGATTCCATAGAGGCATACTTCCAGGAAGCAGGCCGTGCAGGGCGCGATGAGCAGAGAGCATACGCTATTCAGCTCACCGTCCCCACAGACAGCGACGATATGCTGGAGAGCAAAACCAAAGACGTTCCGACATACCCTGAGGTCCGCGAGATATACGACCAGATATGCGGCGAACTGAATATCGCTTATGATACCGGAGCTTTCCAAACCTTTGATTTTGACCTGTCCGTTTTCTCCAAAAAGCATAGCTACTCTCCTATCAAAGTCATGCAGGCGCTGAAGCTGATGGAGTCGCAAGAGCTGCTTCAGGTCAGTGATGGATTCCAGACCTCACCTAAAGTCAAGATCGTCGTCACCAAAGATATTCTCTACAAATTCCAGGTAGAGCATCGCAAGTTTGAACCACTGATCAAGATGATATTGCGCACCTGTTCCGGAGTCTTTGAGGACTATGTGAGCTTCAACGAAACTGCTATAGCCGGTAAGCTCAAAATGTCTTACGAAGGTATCACTGCTACGCTGACGCAGCTCGATGGACTGAATATCCTCTCCTATATTCCTCGCAGGGACAAGCCGCAGCTCATACTCCAGCAGCCGAGGATTAGGAAATCGGACCTCGTCCTTGATCATAAATTTATCGAGGCACGTATCGCCGGTACCAAAGAGCGGATAGAAAGCGTCAGGCAATATCTGCTTAATCAAACCGTTTGCCGTAGCAGGTACCTCGTGCAGTATTTCGGAGAGATGGATGCGGAGGACTGTGGTATATGTGACATCTGTATCGGCAGAAAGAAAGACAATCTCAGTCATCAGGATTTTGAAACAATAGCTACCAGGATCACGGAGTTTGTCAGCGAGCCGCAAACACTGCAATCAATAGCAGAAGCCATCTCCGTCCCAAACGAACGGGTCAGCGAAGTAATCAAATGGCTCGCCGATCATGGACGGGTAGCTCGCACGGAGGATGGACGTATTTACCGCCGGTAATACAAGTATCACAGAGTTCGCAGAGGATGGTAATAACAGCCATGAGCCCACAGAGGAATACAGCGTTGATTCTCTGTGGGCTCTCGTTATTCCTCTTGTAAGCCAATAATCTCCGTGCCCTCTGTGATGCCGGCTGTTAACTTTAAAACAAAAACCATAGTTTCGCTCAATGCCTGCGCGCCGTATCACACTCACTGTCACCAATGACCTCACCTACGACCAACGTATGCAGCGGATCTGCACATCGCTCGCTGGTGCCGGATATGATGTCACCCTGGTGGGACGAAACAGGAATGACTCCAAACCCTTGGATAGGTTTCCCTTTAAGCAAGTGCGCCTGAATTGCCTCTTCGACAAAGGCAAGCTCTTCTATCTCGAATACAATCTCCGCTTATTCTTCTATTTACTTTTTCACAAGGCCGATATCATCTGCTCCATAGATCTCGACACCATCATAGCCGGCTATTATGCCGCAATGCTGAAAGGTGCAAAGCCCGTTTACGATGCACATGAGTACTTCCCGGAGGTTCCCGAGGTGATTCGCAGGCCGCGTGTCCAGAAAGTGTGGCAGTGGATAGAGCGTACCTATGTTCCTAAGATGAAGTTGATTTATACAACAACTCAAAGCATCTCTGATGTCTTCGCCAAAGTATACAAGCGCGAGATACACACTATCCGCAACCTGCCTCTCGCCCAGATCGAAACGTCTCCCACAAAGCCTGCTACACGCTACATCCTCTATCAGGGTGCTCTCAATGAGGGCCGCGGGCTGGAGCACCTCATAGAGGCCATGAGCGGGCTGGACATCGAACTTTGGCTGGCGGGTGACGGCGATATCACAGAGAAGCTCAAAACACAGGTCAGGGCACTGTCTTTGGAAAGCAAGGTCAGGTTCACCGGCTATGTCAAACCCGACGAACTAAAGAAGATCACTGCCGGAGCCTATATCGGCGTCAATCTCCTTGAGATGAAAGGACTGAGCTACTATTACTCTCTTGCCAATAAGTTTCTCGACTATATACAGGCTGCGGTGCCGCAGGTATGTATCGGCTTCCCCGAGTACCGCAAGATCAACGATGAGTATAATATTGCGCTGTTGGTTGAAAATCTCGAAAAGGACACCATAAAATCAGCGATCCAGCGTCTTATAGCAGACCAGAATTTATACGCCAAATTGAAAGAAAACTGTTTGGTTTGCAGAAGAGAACTAACTTGGGAACGTGAACAGATAAAACTGACAGCTCTTTATGACCAGCTCAACTGACCGACACCTTCATATAGTATCGTTTAATGTGCCCTATCCTCCCGACTACGGCGGTGTGATAGATGTCTACTACAAGATCAAAGCCCTCCACGACCTTGGCATCAAGGTACACCTGCATTGCTTCCACTATGGCAGGGAGGAATCCAAAGAACTCGAAGAAATATGCGAAACGGTCCAATATTACGAACGCAAAAAGTTCTATCAGGCCATCTATTCGTCCGTCCCATATATCATCGGCTCGCGCCAATCAGGCGAGTTGCTGGGTAATATCTCAGCCGATGACTACCCCATACTATTTGAGGGCCTGCATACCTGCTTCTACCTCTCCCACCCTTCTATCAGGCATAAGCTCAAAGCCGTGCGCATGCACAATGTAGAGTGGGAATACTACAAAAGCCTCAAAGAAGCAGAGCGCAACTTCCTCATCAAATACTACTTCAACGTAGAGGCCAACAGGCTCAAGAAATTTGAGGAAGAACTCAAGTATGCCGACCGCATCTTTGCGATCAGCAAGAGCGATTACGAGTACCTGCGCCAATCTTACGAAAATATAGACTTCGTCTCCGCCTTTCACTCCAATGAGACTGTCACCTCCCAGACGGGCAGAGGCACCTACATCCTTTATCATGGCAACCTCGGTGTAGTAGAAAACAATCAGGCCGCTCTTTTCATAGTCAAGAAGATCGCAGCTGACCTCAAGGTTCCTTTTATAATAGCAGGCAAGAATCCAACAGATGCGCTGAAAAAAGAAGCAAAGAAACACAGCCATATCACCCTCATAGAGAACCCCAGCTTCGAGCAGGTAGCAGACCTGCTGAGCAATGCGCAGATCAATTTCCTGACCACATTC
>JAOQAO010000149.1 GCA_025963485.1 Bacteroidota bacterium
TGAGCTATCCTGACGTACAAAAACCACCACCATACTCGTATCGCATGCCAGGGCTGTATCACAAAGTACATACCTGCATGTATCCCTGCCTGTGAAAGTGGAATCGGGATGATAAATGATATTGGTGCAGTTTAATACCGAGAAGTGTGATGAATCGAGCAATGTAACGCAGACGGAGTCACCGGCGGGGATACTGTCATTAGCCGTGACGCCAAAAGTGTCTATATGGGTCTGCGATACACTGAAGGTATCGGGGCCTGCCTGCAGGATGGTCTGCGAATAACTGCTGAGTGCGATGAGTGAAAAGATAAGGAGTAAGAATTTTTTCATGGTCATTAGTTTGCCTCCAAAGTATAAAGGTTTTGCCGTTATCGTGTTTATCGCCTGTCATGGTTTTGTCAGGAAAATAATAAAGTATGTCATTGGGGGTGGCAAAAAAAGGGAAAGCCCCGGCAATACTGCCGAGGCCCCCTAACCCCAACTTATGAAAATCTTACTTGCTGAATGCGAGTTTTATTTTTAGCCCGGCGTGCAGCTGCTGGCCGAAGAGCCCATAGCCCACATCGACCATATACTGATCGGCAAATACGAGCGCTGCGCCCGGTACCACATCAAAGCGTGAGAGGAGAATATTATTAACCGGCAGCATGCCATCAGCTCCGAGGTAGACTTTTATGAAGGGCGACTTTGTTTTGGTGATCGTGGTTTTCTCCTCGAGTACTTTGAGCGGAGTGAGATCCGACCAGAACACGGAGCGCCTGGCGATGCGGTTGCCGGTGATGATATCATTGATCACCGCTTTAAATTCTTTAGCCTGGTACAGGCTATCCGTATACCAGGTAGTATCCTGCGTACTTTCTGCATTGCGCACGCTGAGCATCGTCCCGGTGCCGTTTATGATCTGCCAGATGGTGTCATGCCTGAGTTCGCGCTGCACGACCGGCACATAGGTTGCCACATGCTTGTACAGCGTGTCCGTGCGGTCGCGGTAGCTGACGATCGTATCATGCGTCACGGTCGTCGTGGTGCGATTGCAGCCGAGGTTGCAATGCTTGCCCAGCAAGAAGAGTAGTATGGTGACAATAAGCACTGCACCGCCGATCTTGAATGTCTTTTTTGCCTCTGTGGAGAAATTTGCGAATGGATTCATGTGTATGGTACTAGAGGTGTGATGCCGAGGCTTACGGCGATTTTCTGTATGCTGCGCGCGATCTCTTTCAGTGTGGCCGCATAGCCCGGTGAGGTGGAGTAGTGTACGGCCATCGCATCGATGAATGCATTGCAATCGCCTTTTAGTTTGAGCGCCTGCGCGTAGTACCCGTTTTGCTCGAAGAACTTCACGTGATCGGCAAACGACTCCGCAGCTGTATCATATTTGCGGAAATAATCCATGATGACGTATTTGTAAAACATCACGCCATTGATAGGAGTGGGCGTCACCGATTTGATCCGTCGGCCACCCCATGTTTCATTTTGCCTTTTGCTAAACTCGAATGTTTCCAGCAGCTGCTCATTGCCATTCACGCCATCAGTATCTTTGATGCCGAACATCATATTGCCGGGACAGTATTTGCCCCAGCCAGTTTCCAGTGCGCACTGCGCCAATATGGCGAGCGGATGCAGCCCGGTTTGCTGGTAGCATTTGTATGCTTCCGGATAGTAGGTCTTCACAAAATCTGCCGGTGTCATTTTAATTTTCGTTCTATGGATGTTTGTATCTCCCCAAGCCTCTTCTCGATGATGACCATGCTTTCGCTATGCTTATCCTCCACCTGCCGCAGGCGGGCACCTGCTTTATCGTTGCCTTCGTAGAGGTTCTTGATATGCTCGTCGGTCCGCCTGGATCTATCCTCCAGTACGGCGAGTTTATTGCTGTGGCTATTCCACACGATAAGGATCGCGCCGGCTATGGTGCTGAAACCACCGCTGATAAGTGCAAAAAGGCTTACGTCTATGTTCATGATTTTTTCCTGATAGTTTTTTGATCCGGATCTGCATACTCATATCCCTGTGGCAATGGCTGGCCGGCAGACCATGCGGCAATGACCGGATCCGTATCGATCACCTGCAGCGCCATAGCGGGCTTGGCCTGGCCGCTGATGAGTTCTGTCTTATCAGCCGAGCTCTTGGAGCTGCCGTAGAAATATCCTACGACTAAACCCGCGAAGCCGAGCAATTGCCCCAGCGCCATGACGACTATATCGTGATTTCCTTCCGGTACCGCATGCGTAATAAGCATCAGCACCGACGCCACCGCCATCCCCACGACGAACGCGCCGAGCACGTACATGTAGAGTTCTTTGATTCCTTTTTCGATGAAAGTTCCCATTGATTGAATTTTAATAAGGTTGGATAATATTTACGCCGAGATCATAGGTTGTGGAGCCGCTCACGTTGGTAAATATTTTAACCTGTGATAGCGCTTGTGCGCGGATCGTAACAGTGGGCAGCGTCTGAAATGACACGCCATTGCCATCCCCTCCGATTTGATTCACCTGCGTAGTGCCATGGATGTCCATAAACTCTGCAAATAGGCCAATAGAAGCACTGGTAAATGCAGTGACATTCAGATAAGAATTTATCTGGAATGTGGCATCAGATGCGTTGACTGTAAATGACACTATTGTATCATTTGCGGTGAGGCCTGTTGTGTCCGCGTGTCTGACTGTGGCCACTGAACCGTTGACAATAGGGGACAATGGTTTCCACCTCATATATATATCATGCCCGGTGGGACCAGCCACACTATCTGTACCTAGAACCTGCCCCTGGATGCTGAGGTCCCCTTGAATGGGCATATGCAAAGTATAGTCGGTTGAGGATAGGTCGTTTGCTTCTATGTTTACAGCTCCGCCTACAGTATTGTGCGTGACCAATGACCTAGTGTTGATTGTACCCTTCCCATTAATGGGATTTAAAACATTTAATTCGGGAGCAACACCTGCGCCATCAGTATACCAGAGACTTGTGTCCGCGTGTAATGAACCTGAGGCATTATATTGAATTTGCGATGGAGATCCCGCTGCTTGTACCGTCAGATTGGCATCAATGATCACATCGCCGCCCGCCCCACCGCTATTTGTGATCGTAATATTTGATCCGGATATTAAGTTTAGCTGATGCTGATTGCCATTGTCCACTCCGTTAGTCTGAAGCAAAACAGAGTCAGATCCGCCGCCGCGGGTCGGCGCTTGCCAGGTGGCCGTTTGTGCTCCTGCATCAAAAGTGAGTACATCACCGGTATTCCCTGCACTATTAGTAAGCCGGTAGTTTGATATATAAATGCCGTTATCTGTAAAATTATAAGAGGTGTGGGGAGTGTTGAGATTTATTCCGTTTGAATCGTCGACCATGATGACATACCCTCCCGTAGGATTTCCCATTATAGGTATACTCCCCACATTTCCGAAATTGGTAGGGTCTGCTAATCCTATATACATGTGATTAACGGTATCCCTCGCGCCTACAAATCCTGCAAATGGCACACCGCCGTTTTGTAGCCAGCCACCTCCTGCTCCCAGTTGTCTCGTAGCTCCATTAGTGGTCAGATTAAAGGCAAGCGAAGCATAAGACGGTATCTCTACAGCCCTATCCCAATCAGAACCTAAGCCTATATTGCCATCACCGGTATAAAAGCTGGAGTTAATTATCGCGTTGTTTATAAAAGTTATCATGGGGTTTTGGATATCGCTAGTATCAGGGAATCCGTAGTATAATCTACCTTGTCCGCTATCCATTAAGCACATGCGCTCCCCTGCAAATCCTCCGTCATAGCTTGGGAAAACAATAGAACTTGGAGACGTCTGTAAAGGGCTTGAAAACAAATCAGTATAGTACCCGTAGTATCCGGTATTACCTTGTGTCATTAGCCTAAGCTCCGCCGTTTGTATTCTGCCTTTTGGACCTAGTGATCCATAAGATACCACGTTAAGCGCAGGGAAACTGTCGCCGTACACTGCCCCATCTGCCGGGGGTATTACAGCTATTGATCTATCTGAAGTAACCCCATTTGCGCCATCCCCATAAGCTAGGCTTGAAGGGTCTACGAATTGGGGAGGAGTAGGAGGCACATCTACATTGCCTGATACATCCGGCGTTATGCCATTCACAGTCAGCGTCGGACCGGAGGGGCCTGTAGCTCCATCTGATCCAGTAGCACCAGTTGGCCCGGTCGCTCCTGTTAGACCAGTCATGCCTTGTGCTCCGGTCGGGCCGGTGGCTCCGATGCCGCTCAGTGCAATGAGTTTGAGTTTGCCCGCTGTGTCAGTGGTGAGTATACTATCACCTGCGAGGTTGTTTTTAAGCCTTGAGAATTGATAATATCCCAAACTATCGCTTATGCTGAAGCGCCATCCATGACCCGTGCCTACGATATCTCCTACATCAAAAAGTTTATTGGGGCTCAAAATGTGGACTCCTATACTCGGATAGTCGGTGGTGGTGTTGGCAATAAAAAGGCCCTGCAAATTACTCGTACCGAACATATCACCAATACCCAGCGACCAGTGCCCGGTTGCAATTGATGTTGGTCCTGTCAGTGGGCCACCTAAAGCAATTTTCCCCGCATTGGTTATGTATATTGCATTATCGCAGGGGAACCTCACGTGGTTTGTATCGACCAGCCAACCGCGATAATTGTAATCGCCAAAAACAGGTTGCACACTCTGTGCACTGGCAAAGAGCGGGATAATAAGAAGGAGATAAATTATTTTTTTCATTAGTAGGTGACTGTTCTGGAAAATAAAAAGGAGCGTTCTTTAATTCCTTTTTCTAAGAAGGTTCCTTATTGATTTGTTTTTTTAATTAATGTTTGATTAGTACCATTTACCCGCGCCTGTATCCCATTGCCATGCCTCCAGCGTACCCATGATGGGAGAAAGTATGCCATTGCTCACACTACCGATGCCGGTGGGATCGTAGCCTATATAAATAACCGTGGCGACGTGCATTGTAAACTTTAATTCTATGCGGTCATCATTCGCCGGGCTTGAGGGAAAGAGCACATACACCGTGTCTATATCGCTCGGCCCATCGATGATATTATATCTATTGTTTAGCAAAACCACTGTATCTCCCGGGTTTGGAAGAAATCTTTGATGCAGCAGGCCAGGAGGTAGAGTGAGCTCACCATTCTCTCCAAAACTTACACCGTTTACTTTCAGTCCATATGTACCACTGCCTAGCGGAAAAGTCTGGTAGTATTGCGTGCCATGGGTCAGAGGATAAAATGACTGTATAAAACCGCCGCCACTGTCTGAATTTATAGTGCCAAAAGAATTCATAACGGACTTTGACAATAGTTGGCCGGATAGATCGTTTCGCTCTAGCTCTATTTGGCCATAAGTAGTAAATCCTGCGTATTCTCCCGTAGTCATAGATGCAAGTGTGTTACCTGTGCTATCTTGCATTATAAAGCCTCCATCATTGGTTTTTCTATAGTAGCGGCTTGCATCGATCACTGATTGAAAAGTAGCTGGAGCGCTCGTTCCTGCCCACGAGAGGTGGACTGTAGTCGGCAGTCCGGGACCGGGTGCATCCAGATACCCTACAGTAAGTATACGATTGACTGTATCAGCCGGGTTTGGAGGAAACTGTATCGTGTAATCGCCCAAGGCACTATTGTCTGCCTCCAGCGTCACCGATCCCGAGTATGGGCTTTTGGAGGTAAATCGTTTGGTCGTGACTTCGCCATAATGCTGCAGGGATCCCCCATCATCATTATAAACCGTAAGCCTCGGTGTACCTACTGAATCATCGTGTACATAGGAAAAATGCGGGTCGCTGGTCAGGGTGTCTTCTGCTGATCCGAAGCCTACTAAATTTTCACTCAAAAAGTCTGAGGGTATACCGCCAGCAGGTGTTTCCCACCCGGTGTATAAATTGCCGCCGCCGCCATCGTGTATAGTCAGTACCTGACCCTCGGTGCCGCTATTATTGCTAAGTAAATACCCGCCGATATAAATACCCGACTCCACAAAAACGTAACCGGTATTTGACACGCCAATAACAACTCCAGTGCTATCTACTATGATCTGATTTTCTTTTCTTTTCAGTACAAGTGTTGCATTATCGCCGCCATCATTGGTGAGATCCACCATGCCTACAACGGCAAAGTTGCCATCAGCATCACTTGTATCGATAAAGCCTATGAATGGAACATTTACTCCTGAGTCTACCGTCAATCCATCTGGAGTGATAAAAAGTTTCTTAGTGCCGAAGCCCATTCGCAGGCCTTCTGTAGCATTGACTATCACCTCTCGCCGGTCATCTATGTTGCCATCTGTGGTGTATAGTGTCGGCACAGCTACATCGCCGGAGATGTCCGGCGATATGCCATTCACAGTGAGCGTCGGACCTGATGGACCTGTGGCGCCGGTGGTGCCTGTCGGGCCGGTGATCCCCTGTGCGCCGGTGACACCATTCGCTCCTGTGGGGCCGGTGATCCCTGCAGTGCCAGTGGCTCCATTTGTTCCGGTAGCCCCTGTCGCGCCTGTGATTCCGTTAGCACCGGCGGATCCTGTGGCTCCGGTCGGGCCGGTGGCTCCGATGCCGCTCAGTGCAATAAGTTTGAGTTTGCCCGCTGTGTCGGTAGTGAGTATACTATCACCTGCGAGGTTGTTTCTAAGTTTTGAGAATTGATAATACCCCAAACTATCACTTATGCTGAAGCTCCATCCATGACCCATGCCTACGATATCTCCGACATCAAAAAGTTTATTGGGGGTTAAAATATGGACTCCTATACTGGGATAGTCGGTGGTGGTGTTGGTAATAAAAAGGCCCTGCAAATTACTCGTACCGAACATATCACCGATACCCAGCGACCAGTGCCCGGTTGCAATTGATGTTGGTCCTGTCAGTGGGCCACCTAAAGCAATTTTCCCGGCGTTGGTTATGTATATTGCATTATCGCATGGGAACCTCACGTGGTTTGTATCGACCAGCCAACCGCGATAATTGTAATCGCCAAAAATAGGTTGCACGCTCTGGCTGCTGGCAAACAGCGGAATAATAAGAAGGAGGTAAATTAATTTTTTCATTAGTAGGTGACTGTTCTGGAAAATAAAATAGCCAGCGTCTCACCCTGGGCCAGAGACAGGCCACCGGTCAGTGTGATAGTGCCCGCTATGAGGTCAGCTATGTACTGCGAGTCCAGCAGCGGCTTGATCTCTTTTTCGATCTGGATCACCTTCTCGGCACCCTGGAGCGCGGTGAGTGTGATCACTGTCTCGCCATTCGCGGAGGCGGTGTAGCTGATATTTCTGGTGTCTGAATATTTTCCCA
Source organism: Bacteroidota bacterium (assembly GCA_025963485.1). Classification (GTDB taxonomy): domain Bacteria; phylum Bacteroidota; class Bacteroidia; order Chitinophagales; family LD1; genus UBA1941. Next base: position 7,285 of record JAOQAO010000149.1, read on the forward strand.
CTGTTGGTATGTTTGGTTGATTGGGCAGCCCGAAGAGGGTCGCATAGATGATATTGTTGGTGTTGGTGATCTGCTGTATGCTCTGGTCCCTGACGATGGCATCATCCCACACATATGGCTGGCCGGAGTAGGGCACATCGTTTGGCGCGATGCCGTTATCGATGAGGCCTTTGACATAGTAGTCCATGCTGCCGTATGTATTCACACACGTGTCACTGAATGAGCTATTGCTGACGCACTTAAATTGTCGCATACGGATTTACTATTACTTTGCCGTTCAAATAGGTCACAGAAGGATTGGTGACTGTGTAGCCATCCGCCTGAAGCGCGAGGCTCACATTTTGTTGCAGCTGCTGCGACCTGTTAGGACCGCCATAGTATGCCCAGATACCCACTCCATCCTGATGAAACTGTTTCCACCATCCGGGGAATGCGATGATGGTATCTTCGATGTGCTGTTTATCACTGAGGGCGATATAAATATCGCCGCCACTGATATCCAGGTCATCATCCATCCACGCTAAATCATACCTTTCCATGTGTCACCAGTTTATTTTCGATATCGTCCCGCTGCGTTTGAGCGATAGTCTGTGTGTCCAGTACGCTCGGTGCTGAGGGCGCTCCCGGAGCTGCTGTAGGATGCATGTGAGTATTGTACTCACTGATGTGCGTCGTCAGCGCTGTCTCCAGTTTGTTTAGCCTGGCCAGCACACCGGCATTGGGATCATTGCTATCGATCAGTTTCAGCAATCCTCCAAACGAGCCGTCATTAATATTTATGATAGACCCGTCTGTCTGCGTACTATCGTATAAAGTCAAAGAACTGTCACCGACCTGCAGGTAAACCTTATCAACGTCCGAAAATACTAACGCGAAGGGCGGCACCTGTATAGAGTACCCCACTATAATATCACTGCCCTCTGCGGGTAGGATCAGCAGGCCATCGCACACCGCAGCCTGCAGCAGCACATCGGGCACATCGACCTCGTTGTCCCCGCTCGTGCGGGTCACGACGCAGGTAGCTGCGTCCTCATCATAGCTCTTCACAGTACCCGTAAATACCTGGAAGGGATCATTTTTAGATGTCCCTGTCATGTGGCGAACCGCCTCTATTATATCCCTGTTCTTGATCATGCTGGTGTGGCTATAGCGGTGAGGAGCTGGCAGTACTGCGCCGCCTTTTCATCCGGGTCCGGATCTATGCAGTACATCAGGTAAAAGTATGGGAGCGGAGAGGGGCAGATAGGAGAGTACCCCACTATTATTTTGTATGATGCGGGCAGCCGGGCTATCCGCTTCTAGTCCTCACTGCGGCTGTTAAAGTCTCCCCTTTAGGGGAGATTTAGAGGGGCCGCAGTTCCGGGCTATCCGCTTCTATCCCTGCCCGGAAACAGCCGGAATACAAAGCATGCAAAAAGCAATTGACCTTTACTGGCTCGGAACCCTCAAAGGGTTTCAAACCCTTTGAGGGTTGATCGTGCTCAGCCGGGAGTAGCATCTATGTGTATCACAATGGGTCTGCAGAAACTCAGATCGAAAAACGCCCGTGCCAGAGAAGTATTTACTTCTTCTTTTCCTTTGGCAGCTGGAAATCTACTAATTCTATAAGTGTAGTTTCAAGACCTCTTGCAATGGAGATCATTATATCATTAGTTGCTGCCGATTTCCCATTTTCTACTCTGATAATGGTTCTTTTAGCTATATCGGACAAATCAGCCAATTCCTGCTGACTTAGATCCCGTGCCTCCCTAAGTCTTCTCAGGTGGATACCAAATTCTTTTATTGCTAGTGGATTTTTCACCACTCAAAGGTCGTACTGGGAAAAAAATACTTGGTGACAGATAAGTCACCATTTTTTTATATCTTGCATTTTGAATAAAGATTACCGGAAAACTGAGATAGGAGTTATACCAGTTTTCAAAAATTAAGGAGATATAGTTTTCATCGGTAAAATGGCCCTTCCCCAAGGGGGCTTTTTTTATTCACCTTTTCTATAAATCGTTCTTTGGCCCTGCCTATGGATTTGTGACTTCGATTTTCATTCCATCATCACAAAACAATTTTCACTATGAAGAAAACAACTCTGCCGCTGCTTAATTCCGCCGTTTACTTTTTTGAGCGAAAGGTCATCATCAAAGTAAAACTATTACTACTTCACCGTCCATTATTTCATATACACCTTTCTGGGTATTGCGCCATTCATTTTTCGTTTGTAAGTTCGATCATCAAAAAAAATCAACCTGTGAAGCTATCGCCGATACTATATCTCTTCGTTCTTCGTTTTCTCATCATTCGTTTTTCAACCCTAAATCATATAACTATGAAAAAAATGTTCATTGTGGCCCTGCTATGCATGGCTGGTTTGTTTACGGCTCATGCTCAATTAAGTCCCTTTGTGGTCAATGGTCCGTCTGGTGCGACCGGCGCCCAGCAGATACGAGAAGAAGACCTCACAGGCTCCGTGGCTATCGGTATCAATGGTATTACAGGTCCTATTGATTGCAGCTTCGGAGTGAGCAATCAGAGCTTCTCTACGCCACCCAATATCATCTCTATCGTTGCTAATAAGGTTAATTCCTCATTGCCTTCATCTGGCATCTCACCGGTCACTTTTGTCGCAGGGAGATTCGATCCTGCATATACCGGACCGGGAGATGCCGGCGTTGCAATTGACTTCTCAGTAGATGGCTCTGGCGGGGTAGGTGTAGGAGCGCCCCCGACGGGTGTATTTCCGATGACGCCCCGATTCGGCCTTACGGATAATAACAACAGTACAGCGCCCCTCATGACAGTCCTGACCGGTACCAACACTGCCACCAGCACCAATCTGACATCTTTCAATATAGATCATAATGGTCTGATCGGTATAGGTACAGAGGCACCGGCTTCCAATCTCACAGTGGTTACAGGCCTTACTTCCCCCGCTGCCACAGTGGAGATCATCAACAGGCCATACGCCAATAGCTACGCCACCGCGCCATATGGTCTGATAGTGAGTCGTCAGGCTGTCAACTCAGGTGGTGGACTCGGACCACCATACATCACATATAGCGACCTGAATGTGACATCTGACGGCCTCACAGGTATGGGTGTGGCCAGCCCCGCTGCGCACCTCGATATCACCGATCAGAACTCCGACAATATGCCACTGCTGCGCGTCACACCGTTTAACGTTACTACGCCGGCTATGTATATCAAAGATGACGGATTGGTGGGAATAGGCACAGCGAGCCCGGCCACTCAATTGCAGGTGTATGGTAGTGGCAACCTACTGAATATAGCCAATAGCGGCGGTTCGGCGCTATATGTGACAAGTGCAAGAAAAATAGGCATCGGAACTACCTCACCTACTCAAGCCTTGCAAGTAAATGGTACTACAGTAACCACCAATCTGCAAATCACTAATGGTGCAACCTCAGGATATGTACTGCAAAGTGATGGGAGTGGTAATGGTAGCTGGGTAGATTTAGCTACAATTGATGGCTTATGGGCAGCGTCTGGTACCAATATACATAATACTAATACGGGTACTGTAAATATCACTGGAAAGCTAGTGATAGGTTCAGATAAGCCAGTAACATCTATTTATAACGGATTTAAGCTATCTGTTGATGGTACTATAATTGCAAAAGAGTGCTACATTCAGATAGATGATTGGGCTGACAATGTGTTTGATAAGGACTATGTATTGAAAGACCTGTCTTATGTGAAGGAATACATAAAATCGAATAAGCACCTTCCTGAAATTCCGAGTGAATGCGATGTACTGGAAAAGGGGGTTGCTATTGGAGACATGAACAAGCTTCTTCTAAAAAAATTAGAGGAGTTGACGTTATATGTCATTGAACTGAAGGAAGAAAACAATCAAATAAGAAATATTGTTTCTAAAATTAAAAAATAATAGCATGAAAAATATTAAGATTTCATTACTGTTTTTATCAGCGTTCTATTTATTTCTATTGAATTCTTGCAAAAAAGATAATAGTACAACAGTTCCACTTAAGCAAGATGTTATTAGCTTTTTTGGAGTTGCAAAAACCGGGTCATATTACGTTTTTAAAGATAGTGTTTCTGGTATTGTGGATACGTTTAAGCTGAGTAAATACTCCAATACTAGAACCAATTGTTATACTACTATAAATGGGAAGAGTGAATATACTCAAACTATAGTTTATACTTATACGACCACTTATAGTCAGCAAACTATTCACGTTACTCTGGATGCCGATTGCGATTTAGACTACATGGCCACAATAAATATGGAGTTTGGGGCTGCCTGGGGAAGTTTTAATCTAAATTATACTGAATCCGATTTCGACAGAATAAATCCGCAATATAGTACTAGTGATACAATTCTGTCAACTATCCTGCCCACCTATTCTGTTGACAATACAACTTACAATGATGTATTATATCTCGATGATATTAAGGAATATGGAGCTTATGTTAGCTCTGACTTTTGGATTGCAAAAAACATAGGAATCTTACAAATAAAAAATCAAAGAAAAAATTGGAATTGGAAGCTAATTAACAAAAAAATTATACTATGAAACAAACAAAAATTATAGCGATATTTTGTTATGCTTCTCCATGTATGCGGATGCACAAGTTGAATATGGAGGTATTCCCTTATCTCGAAAACATAATCTGAGTTTCGAGAACATAGCAAATACTATTTTACCTACGTTGGGTAAAAGCGATATACATCATTATGATACTACAGGGACTTACTATTTAGGTCCCAGGAGAACCTTAGATGTAGATGTATTGACTGAGGGTACAAAGACAGTTATAGACTCAGATATCATTACATTATACCGGGTAAAATCTCTAGGAACAAAAGTGATGTATGTGATATTTGATAAATTTATTTTATCCGATAAAACAAAAGTATTCATTCACTATGGCAACGGAGGAATTAAAGGATCTTATAGAAAGTTAAATGTTGCTACTTCGAAAAATAAAATATTTTCCGGCCCGCGTATTCCAGCAGATGAATGTATTGTTGAAATTGATAGTAGGGTAGGAGATTTAAATAATGTTCATTTATCATCGGTTGCTCATTTGATTTTTGCAAAATCCGGTAGTAGCAATCTCAGAAGCACGACCTCCACTAATAGCTCATGTAATATGAACGTAAATTGTCCGCAAGCAGATGCATGGTGTAATCAAATTCGATCTGTTGCACAATGTGAATTTCCATCCAATGATGGCTTTTTTTTATGTGGCGGAGCTTTGATCAATAATTTTCGTCAGGATTTTGCGCAGTATTTTTACACAGCTGATCATTGTATTACTGATGTTACGGACTTTGAAGGAGCTAAATTTTATTTTAATTATGAATCACCTGATTGTGAAGGAAATTATGGAGACTATGACTATGCTGTAAACGGCTGCGAAGTACTCAGTATTTGTGATGTAGGGAATGCTGATAATGCTTTGCTGCAAATTACCGAACCCATCCCGTTGCAATATAATGTTTATTTCTCCGGTTTCGATGTGGCCAGAAGGCACTTATACGATGATGTGCATTGCATTCATTTTCCTTTAGGAGATCCTAAAAAAATAACTGCGGGACGTATACAGAATTTTTTAGGCCCCGTATGGGATGTTGATTGGTTTAACGGTGCATTGTTTGAAGGATCTTCTGGCGGTCCGGTTTTTTTGGATGCGAATAAGCGCATTATTGCGAATGTTCATGGCGGGTTTAATTACGACTGCGATTCCTATTTAAAGCATGACTTAGTGGGCAAGCTGCGTTCATGCTTTCAGTTTGCAAGCATGAAGTACATTTTAAGTTATGGTATAGGTGGAATTGGAGGTATTGACCCCGTTAAGGCATGTCAGGATCATATAGAACTTTTTGGTTTCTTTAGGCCTGCTAGTTCTTATCGAACTGTCAAACCAGACATTCTTTTGCAAGCAAATTTATCCGTAGATATCTCCAGCACTTCTGAATCAAACTTTGTTAGCGATGCCGATTTTAATATTCAAGCAGGTGACGTTATTTCACTTCATCCCGGTACAAATATTTTTTCTGGATCTAAGGTACACTTGTACATTGCTCCTTGTGTCAATACGGAAGATAATTGTGGATTTAATTATACAGCAAGTAAGACTATCGAAGCTGCCAATTCAAGGGAGGATGCAGACTTTATACTTGAGCAAGAATCTTCTAGTTTCAGCCTCATCATTTACCCTAATCCTTCTATGAGTGAATGTCACTTGATATTTGATATAGCTACAGATGCTAAGGTGAATATAGAGATGCTGGATATAACTGGCAGAGCAGTGAAGCAGATTGATCATCGCTTCTATATGGGCGGCCATTCGCAGGTAGATTTTACCACGGGTGATGTAGCAGCTGGTGTCTATATGATACGATACAGCGATAGCAATGGGAATACAATTACAAAGCGGCTAGTCGTAGATCATGGCGGGAAATAAGTATTCCCCCAACTGCGAAAGAATGAAGCATAGCCATTGCATAGCCTTCTTGTGCCCAACTGGGGAGGGTGTTTTTCACTCATACCACACTAGCAGGAAAGCTTGATTGGCGCGAGTATTTTCACTCGTGCCTCACTGGCAGGAAAGCAAAATATAAGTTGATGGTGACGCTGCGCTTAATACCGGCAACTGCTGAAAGGAAAATAAGCATCCTCAATGAATAATTTTTTGATAACTATTCTACTTCTTGCATCAGTCGCTTTAGGTGGCTGTAAAAAATGCATGACCTGTGGGAGTCGCTGCTATTATTGTACACATTTTGCGGAT
>JAOQAO010000275.1 GCA_025963485.1 Bacteroidota bacterium
ATCTCTGCATTGGGCCAGGCGTAGTTCATGTCAGCGCCGATGTGTTTGGAGTTCATCACGTCGTATGCTCCGCCGTATGCCTTGCGGGTGATGACGGTGATCTTTGGGACGGTCGCTTCGCTGAAAGCATATAGTAGTTTGGCGCCGTTAGTAATGATGCCATGCCACTCCTGATCCGTGCCCGGCATAAAGCCCGGTACATCGACGAGTGTCAGCAGCGGTATATTGAAGCAATCGCAAAAGCGGACGAAGCGGGCACCTTTGCGCGATGAGTTATTGTCGAGGACGCCGGCGAGGACAGCCGGTTGATTGGCTACGATGCCGATGCTCCTGCCAGCCAGGCGAGCAAAACCGACGACGATATTCTCGGCAAATTCTTTGTGTACTTCAAAAAACGACTCACTGTCTGCGATCTCATGGATCACATCGCGCATATCATATGGCTGGGATGGATTGGCTGGGATCACGCTGTTGAGCTTCTCGCGGATCTCATTAGCGCCTTCATAATCATTGAATGGAGCCGTCTCCTCACAGTTCTGGGGGATATAGCTGAACAGTTTTTTGATCCCGGCAATGCACTCCACTTCATTTGGATATGCGAAATGGGTTACTCCGGATTTTGAGGCATGGGTCATAGCACCGCCTAGTTCTTCACTCGTGACGTCCTCGTGAGTGACAGTCTTAGCCACATTAGGCCCGGTCACAAACATGTAGGAGCTATTTTCCACCATCATGATGAAGTCAGTGATAGCAGGGGAATACACGGCGCCACCGGCGCAGGGGCCCAGGATGGCTGAGATCTGCGGAACGACACCAGAAGCCATCACATTGCGATAGAAAATATCGGCATAACCACCGAGCGACATCACCCCCTCCTGTATACGGGCACCCCCCGAGTCATTGAGGCCTATGACAGGCACACCGTTTTTCATAGCGAGGTCCATGACCTTGACGATCTTTTCTGCATGGGTCTCAGACAGGGAACCGCCGAAGACCGTAAAGTCCTGCGAGTAGATATAGACAGGCCTCCCGTCTATAGTACCATATCCGGTCACCACGCCATCACCTAGATAGATCTCCTTGTCTATACCAAAGTCACGACCGCGATGCTCGACAAACATGCCGATCTCCTCAAAGGAGTCCTCATCCACGAGCAGGTCTATGCGCTCGCGGGCGGTGAGTTTGCCTTTTTTATGCTGGGTAGCGATACGGTCTGCGCCTCCGCCGAGGAGGGCTTGTGCGCTTTTATCTTTGAGTTTATTGATCTTTTCTTGCATTGTTTTTTTATTACCGCAGAGGCGCAGAGACGGAGAGAAATACATGCCCTGTTGCTTTTTGCGAATCGAAATATATTTCCTTTATGCTTATTATCAAAACTGTTATGATTCTACCTCCTTAAACTTCACACCATACTCCTCCAATTCTTTCATCACCGGCTCATAGATCTCTTTATGTTTTGGCATCAAAACGCCTTTCAATGATATCTGATCTTTAAGTATGAGCTTGGTGACTATAGCGAGCGGGAGGCCCACCGTGAGCGCCATGGCGGTGTGTTCGCCGTTGGTTCCTTTGATATATAGCGAGGATTGGATACGCTTTACATCTTCACCATCCTGATATTCTATTTCATGTACCATGACGACGAGATCTTTGTCTTCAGGGCGCATCTTCCATTTGGTTTCGAGCAGTTTCTGGAGGCTGTCGGCCGGATGGACGTCATGCGGGAAGTTCCTCTCATCAAAGGTCCCGATCTCTTCAAGCATGTATTGGATCTCAGGCCTTTCCTGGAGGGCCAGCTGCTCTATAGCGTCCTCTTTAGTGGTGAAATTGCATTTGCCGGTGGGTGCAGTCAGGCCCAGTTGCACCAGGCAGTCCCACGCTTCACAGAAAGGAGGCATCCTAAGCGTGCCACGGTACATGGTTTCGATATCATCGAGGTGGTATTCAGAGATATACTTCAGTGAGTCGCGGTTGGGGTAGCTATCGTAGATGCCATCTTCCTGCAGGTCGATCGTGGATACATGGCTGAAAAGCTGGTGGTAATGTATCTCCTGCACAGCGCCATCTTCTTTCCATTTGATACCGCCATCCCCCTGACCAGCCAGAATCACATTGCGCGGATTCCAGGAGAATTTATAATGCCAGGCGTTATCGTCGCTCTCAGGCGCCACGAGGCCGCCACAATGGGAACGGAATGAAAGGATCTTTTTGCCCTGCGACTGGAGGTGATCGATGATCTGCATGGCACTCATATGATCGATACCGGGATCGAGCCCCATCTCATTCATAAAGATCAGGCCTTTAGCTGTGACTGCTTCATTCATAGCCTTCATGGCAGGAGAGATATAGGATGGAGTAACGAGGTTTTTGCCCAACTCCAGGCAATCCTCTGCGATAGTGGTATGCAGGGTAGCCGGCAACATGGATATCACTACATCGTGCGCGCTGATGGTCGCTTTTCTCGCAGCTTCATCTTTTATATCAAATGTGACCGCTGTGGTATGCGTCCGGCCTTTGGTTTTGACAAAAGCCAACTCTGCGGAGATGTCGCCGACGGTGATCTCCCAGTTTTCTGCGGCGGCATGTTCTACCAGATAGTCTATCAGGTAGATGGATGATTTGCCCGCGCCGAGGATGAGTATCTTTTTCATGTGTGCTATGTGCTGCGCAAATTTATGATTCTCCGTGATAGTATAGGAAATAGACTGCAAATCATCATAAATGAGTTATAGCACATTATATCCTTCATGTTTGGAATAAGACGGTCATTACTCTATATTTGCGCCAACAAAAAACAACTATGAGAAAAAACGTATTATTCCTTCTGCTTCTTGCAGTAGTGAAATTGACCAGCGCGCAATACTGCGGCACCTCCAATTCTAGTATCTGTAGCCCTACGAGCACCCTGACCACTTTTGGTATGAGTGATTACAACACTTTCCCATGTGTACATGATAGCGTGGCCTACAGTGAGGTGATCGAGGTCTATATACCCGATACGATAGTACAATTTGGCCAACATGTTACCGTCTATTCCGTCATACTGGATTCCATAGTCGGGCTGCCGTGTGGATTGTGCTGGTCGTGCAATGATCCTGCCTTTACATATGCAGGGGGGAGCAGAGGATGCATAAGGATATCCGGTACGACGAACGATGTGAACGGAGCATATCAGATAGGTATATATGGCAGGGCAGTAACTAATTTGGGTACTTTCCCGGGCAACTTCGATGCCATAGGTTTTCAATTCTTCCTGAATGTCGTAGGACAACATGACAACTGCGCTCCAATAGATATACTCAACCTGCATACACCATGTCAGGGGCCTCCCGCAGATAGTATATGCCACTATCATGTAAACCTGGCTTCAACTCCTATCTCTACCTGCCCGTATACCAGTACCACGATAAGTGTGACAAATCTCAGTGCGCCTAACTATCATTTTTACTGGCGGGCTATAGATTCTACCTTTTTTAATCCGCGGATCGATTCTGTGGCATCTGTTTTTACAGTATACCGTAGCGACATCTTCCTGACTCTATCTGTCACTGACTCTTTGGGCTGCCGTCAAAATATCAACCTGGCCAATACAGATGGGGGACCCATAGCATCTCCTACTATATGCTATGCCACTACAGATAGCGGGCAGGCAAGTGGAACGGTTAAAATTATGTTTGAGAGGGATAATTTTTTCAATAATGTCGCCAGCTATCAGATATTCAGGGCAGATACCCAATGGCAAACTTCACAATACCTGGTGGGCGCCAGCTCCGGTTCTGTAGGATATGTCATAGATAGCTTTCCTGTATCACAAGGGATTAACTCCTATTCTATAAGTGTTATCCCATCCTGCGTTGTAACTTTTCAAGGAGTAGGTGGTAATCAATATATCCGCTCAGTTCTGTCAGTAGATACTTTTGGCAGCGGAGGCTATCCAGCTGTCCACTGGACCAATAGCGATCCTATGAATTATGACCAAATATATATCTATAGCAAGGGTTCGAGTGGACACTGGAGATTGCGGTACTCTTCCATCAATCTCACTAATACGGGATGGCTCGATCTGACACCCGACTCCACACGTGTCGAGTATATGCTCGGTTACCGGATCAATAGCTCCTGCGACCCTTCGCGCTCATCGGTCACAGCCTTTTCCAACTTTGCGGGAGTGGATGTGACTCCGGATAAAGTGGTGCCGGATACGACCCATTCGGGTCCTTCATCTATAGCTTCAGTATCCCGTGGTGGTGTATCAGTATATCCAAACCCTGCCAATGACAAGCTATATATACAACTGTCCGAAACCGGCAGTGCTGATATGAATGTCTACGACGTGGAAGGCAGGCTCATGATGAACAAAGCATTAAACGGCGCGAATATAAATGAGATAAATGTGTCTAACCTGACCGTGGGTGTATATGTCATAAGCCTGAACCAAAACGGAAATGAAATAGCTAAGAGGAGATTCCTTAAACAATAATAGTGCTCATTCACGATGAAGAGATCCCTCCGGTGCCCGCGCGTTGGAGGGATTTTTATTTTATACTAACTATGCGGTCTCAAAATTCACTGATTTGGCCAAAGCTATAATATATGATATGGACGGGCTGCTGATAGACTCAGAGCCATACTGGCGCAAGTCTATGATGAAGGTGCTTGACACTGTGGGCCTGCACCTCACGGATGAGCAGTGCGCGATGACCACAGGCCTCCGGTTTGACCATGTGCTTGAATACTGGTTTGAGAAATATCCGTGGGATAGTAAATCTATCGTGGAGGTACATGAGGAAATACTGGATGAAATGGAGCATGCTATTGCCAATGAGGCAGAGATATTGCCGGGGGTATTTGAGTCGATAGACCTGTTCAGGTCAAAGGGCTATAAATTGGCATTGGCGTCGTCATCAGCGATGAGGCTGATAAAAGCTTGTGTCAAGCGGCTGAATGCTGAAGAGATTTTCGAGTCCGTGATCTCCGCTGAACATGAAGAATATGGCAAGCCGCACCCGGCTGTTTTTCTCAAAGCGGCTAAGGAACTTAAAGTGCATCCGCTGGACTGTATCGTGCTGGAGGATTCACTCATGGGTGTGATAGCTGCCAAGGCTGCGCGTATGCAATGCGTGGCTATACCGCCCGCGGAGAATTATGACAATCCGAAGTTTGTTATTGCAGACTGGAAGCTGAGGTCTCTGGTGGATATTGCTTCTATACTGTGATTAAATGTCGTAGGGACAGGTCGCGCCTGTCCTTACAAGGAGGAGTCAGGAAAATTTATCTATTTTGTCCGTATGCAGATACTATCTGACATAGACCTCAAGGGTCTCAATACCTTTCACATAGATGCTTCGGCGCGTTATTTTGCCGAGGTTTTTTCTGTGGATGATATTCTGGAGCTACAGAACGACAAGCTTTTCAGGGAAAATAAAAAACTGGTGCTGGGTGGAGGGAGTAATTTACTCCTGACCAAAGATTTTGATGGCATGGTCGTGAAAGTTTCTATTCCAGGTATAGTCCTGGAGCGGGAGGATGAGCATCACTATTATGTGAAAGTAAGTGCCGGTGTGGTCTGGCATGAATTCGTACTATACTGTATAGCGCATGGCTATGCCGGCGTGGAAAATCTATCCCTGATCCCGGGCCAAACCGGTGCAGCGCCGATGCAGAATATCGGCGCCTATGGAGTAGAGCTGAAAGATGTCTGCGTCAGGGTCGAAGGGGTACATATAGAAACCGGTGAGGTGATCGAGTTTACTGCCGCTGATTGTGAGTTTGGCTATCGGGAGAGCGTTTTTAAGAACAGGCTAAAGAACCAGTTTGTCATCACAGCGGTGCATTTCAGGTTGAATAAAGAGCCCCGCTTCAATGTGAGCTATGGCGATATCAAGGCTACCTTGGATGATATGAAGGTCTTTGACCTCAGTATCAAAGCTATCAGCGATGCGGTGGTGAAGATACGCTCATCTAAACTGCCAGATCCTGCTGTGCTGGGCAATGCGGGAAGTTTTTTCAAAAACCCCACCGTGTCATTCGAGAAGTGCAATGAACTGATCGGTAAATATCCGTTGATACCTCACTATCCTCAGGCGGCAGGGGATGTCAAGCTGCCCGCAGGCTGGCTGATAGAGCAATGCGGATGGAAAGGCAAACGAGTCGGCAATACCGGCAGCCATGCGAAGCAGGCGCTTGTGCTGGTGAATTATGGCGATGCGACAGGGCATGAAGTATATCAACTCGCTATGAATATCAGGCAGTCGGTGATGGATAAATTTGGCGTCGAGATGAATCCGGAGGTTAATCTTGTTTAAGTATGAGTATGCATGAGATGAATAGTTTTTGTATTTATCCTGCTACTTAATACTTACTACTTAATACTAAACAATGAAAAACATAATCATAACAGGCGCGTCGAAAGGGATAGGTAGGGCTATTGCTCTGCATTTTGCCAAGAACGGCTATGCTATCGCGGCCTGTGCGAGAACGGAGAAGGACGTCAAAGCACTGGAAGCGGAGGTCAAGGCGTTGGCTCCTGATATGCCACATGTATTGCGGACCTGCGATATGTCTGATCGCGCGCAGGTCGTGGCCTTTGCGCAGCAGGTCAAAACTGCCTGGGACCATGTTCATATTTTGGTAAATAATGCCGGAACATTTCTGCCGGGCCAGGTGATCAATGAAGCCGACGGTACGCTGGAGAAACTGATAGATACTAACCTCTATAGCGCTTATCATATGACACGGCAATTTGTGCAGGATATGATCAGAGACCGGCGCGGGCATATTTTCAACATGTGCTCGGTGGCATCTATCGGCGCATATCATAATGGCGGTTCTTACAGCATTTCAAAGTTCGCATTGCTTGGGCTCTCCAAGGCACTGCGCGAGGAGCTAAAGCCGCATGCGGTTAAGGTCACTTCGCTCATTCCCGGCGCCACCTACACGGATTCATGGTCAGGCGCTGGTATAGAGGAAGATCGTTTTATGAAAGCGGAGGATATCGCGCAGACGGTTTGGGATATTTATCATCTTTCGCGGAATACGGTGGTGGAGGAGGTGGTTTTACGGCCTATGTTAGGCGATCTGTAGAGTTCCTGAGACTTTCCATATCTGTTGATCTCAGTATGATTTTTGACTAATAAGAAGGGCCTTTTGAGGCAAAAGACCTGGAAAGTCTGTCTTATTATTATAAATTCTTGTTAAAGGCCGCGTGGCTGTTGACAAGGTATTTGAAAATTCCCGCTTAGAAATATAACTTTACGGTATTAAACTTGATATACTCATGAAAAGAACGTTTCTACTCCTCTGTGCTTCAATGGTTTTGACGGTATCGTCTTTTGCCCAGGCGGCCACTGTAGCGGCAAAACCAGAACCAAAGCAGGAAGCAAAACCTAAGCCGGTGAATCCGAATGCTCCTAAGCTCAGATTCACAGAAGAATCATATGACTTTGGTACTGTGGTAGAAGGCCCTGCTATCACGCATGATTTTAAGTTTAAAAATGAAGGAAAAGAGCCCCTCGTTCTCTCCAATGTACACGCATCATGCGGTTGTACAGTGCCTACCTGGCCTAAGGAACCGGTACTGCCAGGCAAAGAATCTGTGATCTCAGCTACATACAATACATCTGGCCGTCCGGGTGCTTTCACCAAGACGATCACTATCGAGTCTAACTCCGGGGAGCCAAGTAAAGTGGTGACCATCCGCGGAGAAGTGATCAAACCTGAACAGGACAAGAGCATCCCACTGGCCAGGCCGTCTATGCTGAAGACCAACGACTAATCCGATTTCGGATTTCGGATTTCGGAATTTTTATTTCGGCTATTTAGCCCGCCCTTTTGTATCCGTATACTTGTCACTTGCGACTTTTTTACCGACCTTCGTAGTCGATAAATAAGACTATGCCATCTATATCTCTGAAGGGTACAAATATGCCCGCATCGCCGATCCGTAAATTGGTCCCATATGCTGACGGGGCCAAGAAAAGAGGAACTAAAGTTTATCATCTCAACATAGGCCAGCCTGACCTGGAGACACCCAAAGCTTTTTGGGATAAACTGGCGCATATGGATATGAAGGTACTGGCATACTGCCCGAGTGATGGTATAGGCACGTACAAAGAGAAGTTTTCTCAATACTATAATAAACTCGGCATCAAGGTCGACCCTTCCAATTTCATCATCACCAATGGCGGTTCTGAGGCATTGCTTTTCACCATGATGAGCTGTATCAATGAAGGTGATGAGGTGATCATCCCGGAACCGATGTATGCCAACTATATTGGGTTTGCCACGAGTAGTAATGTGACAGTGAAGCCGATCCCGTGTTCTATTGAGAATGGTTTTGCGCTGCCTGCGATATCGGAGTTCGAGAAGCTGATCAATACCAAGACGAAAGCGATACTGATCTGCAATCCGAATAATCCAACAGGATACCTCTATAGCCGCGAGGAGCTGGAGACGCTCCGTGGGCTGGCGTTAAAATATGACCTCTATCTTTTTGTCGATGAGGTATACCGTGAGTTTGTGTATGGAGATAGCGAGCATTTCTCTGCGCTCAATCTGGAAGGTCTCGATAATCATGTCGTGGTGATAGATTCTATCTCGAAGCGCTTCAGCGCTTGCGGAGCGAGGATAGGTGCGCTGATCACGCGCAATAAAGACGTGCTGGCTGCGGCGATGAAATTTGCACAGGCAAGGCTGAGCCCTCCATCTCTGGGGCAGATAGCAGGAGAGGGATTGTTTGACCTCGGGCAAGACTACTACGATAGTATCAAAACGGAATATAAATACCGCCGCGATCTCATGGTCTCGCTGCTCAATCAGATACCGGGCGTCAAGTGCCCGACACCGGGAGGCGCTTTTTATGCGGTGGCGCAGCTACCGGTGGATGATGCAGATGCTTTCTGCCAGTGGATGCTGGAGTCATTCTCCTATCAGGGGGCGACAGTGATGATGGCACCGGCATCGGGGTTTTACTCGACTAAAGGTTCCGGCAAAAATGAGGTGCGCATAGCATACGTGCTCAATGGCGATGACCTGACCAAAGCGATGGAGTGCCTCGGCGAAGGTCTCAAAGAATATAAAGGACTTGCTATTTCTAAAGAAAAAATATTAGTATAATAATTAAAAAATATCCCCGGTATTAGCCCTCCCCTTCGGGGAGGGTTGGGTGGGGCCCGAAACTGTATGAACTACTGGCTCATCAAATCCGAACCTTCTACCTACTCTATAGACACGCTAAAAACAGACAAGCAAACCTTTTGGAGCGGCGTACGCAACTATGCCGCGCGGAATAACATGCAGGCGATGAAGAAAGGCGACTTGCTGCTTTTCTATCACTCAGTAGTGGACCCCGGTGTGGTGGGTTTAGCTAAGGTCGTCAAAGAAGCCTATCAGGACCCTACGACCGATGAGACCGCCTGGGTAGTAGTAGATGTAGCTTTTGTAAAGAAGTTTAAAACTGAGGTCACGCTGCCGCAGATCAAGCAGGACAAGAAGCTCGTTAATATGGACCTGCTGCGGCTGAGCAGGCTGTCTGTGCAGTCTGTGAAGAAGGATGAATACGAACACATCCTCAAACTCGCAGGAGAATAAATGAATCTATAAGCATCCCGGATGTCTGCAAAAACTTTCTTCGATGTACTCAGAGACTCTATCAACCAGATAGTGACGGGTGATGAGGGGAAGGAAGAATCGGGATCGCAAAAGCAGCGCAAAACTGCCATCAAAAATGACATAGAAAGTGCGATCATCGTCCTCGCCGCAGAGGTAATGCGGGTCAGTGGTAATACTTCCGATGAGACGGAGAAGATACTCTTTGATTTTCTGGAAAAGAATTTTGGAAAAGTGACGATGGTGAAAAGGAAGAAGCTGGTCAGTGATCATCTTTTCGTCGGGCCGCAGGCGTATACCAAGATGGCCTGCGAGCAACTCAAATCAATGGCTACGCATGAGTCGAAATTTGAGGTGATAAAGCTGCTTTACAATATCGCTTCGGCAGATGACTTTGTGAATACGAAGGAGCACGCGGTCATTCTCAAAATGTCAAAGTACCTGGGTGTCGCAGCAGATGAGCTAAAGAGCATCAAGGAACAATATGTGAGGGTCAATAATCCCTTCGCCATACTGGAGATGGAAGAGAACTATACGATGGATGTGGTCAAATTGGCTTATCGCAAAATGGTGCTGAAATATCACCCGGATAAGCGCACGGATAAGGTCGATACTGAAGAGGCTAACCGGAAGTTTCGCGAGATCAAGAAGGCGTATGAGCTTATACTAAAGCAGATCAAGGGCTAGAGTTTGGTTATCCTGATCTTCTTCGTTTCCATCATTGTATTGGTGTCATAAAGGATGAGGATGTAGTTTCCCGCGCTTATAGCCTGTGCTTCAATTTCAATATGATTATCTCCAAAGCCACATGATTTGGTTCCGGACTGAAGAAGCATCCCATCTATACTGAAAATGCAGTAATCAATATTTTTGGAAGCGTGCATATTGGCCATGAGGTGGATGTGGTTGGATATAGGATTGTCCTGAAGGCTTATACGCTGTATAGAGGTATCAATATCTGAAATGCGGGTGTCGAGCGTGTCCAGAGTGCCGCTCAGATCGGATGCGTCTACTGTGTCGCGTAATTCAAAACCAAATGTGAAAGGGCCGTAATATTCACTCCCGACGGATAACGTATATCTACCGCTTTTGGTGATCAGGTCAAACGGATTCAGAGAATGAGTAGGAATGACCGAATCATTGTAGTACCATGTATCCTGCGCGCAACTAGCTTCTATATATACCTGAGAATAAAGGGTGTCGCGCGGGTGTTTATAATATACTCCGGTTGTACTATCATAAAGGTATGGTCCGGCAATTGGTTTAAAATAGCAATACTGCGGCTGGATACCACATCCTGCCTCTGCCTGACCGGATATTACGATGAAAATGATAAGGGTAATATAGGTTTTCATACCGATATAACGTACCGGGAATATATTATTGTGGCAGGACTAATGTTTTTTGGGGAAATTGAATAGCCAGGAACTCAGGATCGGCAAGCCAAAAATCGAGACCGTAATAATAGAGAAATATAGATCCGTTTTATGCCCGTCTATCAGTTCCGAAGCTTCTTTGCCCATATAGGGCGCGAAATAGGACAAGCAGAGTTTCACGCCCAGCAGTCCGATGATCACAAAGGCTATCGTGTCCAGAAAAGGGAATAACTCCATCAGCTTCACGAAATAGCCTGCTACGATCCGCATCGCTATGATGCCGATAAACACACCGATACATACCAGCACGATATTGTCTGTGAAAGCTACTGCAGCAAATACGTTGTCTATAGAAAAGGTAAGGTCCATCAGCTCTACCATCAGCACAGTACTCATGAAGGGAGAGAGGAATTTCAGTCTTTTCTTGGTCGTATGGGGTTCTTCTATGGCTGGCTTGCCTCTATATTTCTTAAAAAAGAAATTGATGAATATATATAACAAGTATGCCCCGCCAAATAATTTCAGCCAGCTGATCTTCATTAGCACACTAGCAAATATGAGGCAGGCGCCACGGAATATATAAGCCAGGATAATGCCGATCCTGAGGGCTTTCTTTCTTTGCTTGATGGGGAGGTCCCTGACCATAGTCGCAAGGACAGCAGCATTATCTACAGAGAGCAGGCTCTCAATGAGTATCAGGTTGAGGATGACAAAGCCAGCCACCTTGAGGTCGGGGCCGAGATATTGATGGAGAAATGAGAGTATGGATTCCACAGTGGCAAAAGTATTATTTATCAGGTTATGTTTTTCGTATCTTTTCCATCGAGACTTTCCAGGTCTTACTGCTTTTGGATATTTTCTTCATATAGCAGAACGCAATTTGCGGCAGAAAGACCTGAAAAGTCTGGCGACGTTGTCTTAGAAAATACCACTATTATTGTGCCATAACATCATAGAAATGATCTGGACTACAAGACCTGACGCCGATACGATCAATGGATACGCTACGAACCACATGGGGCATTTCCTCGGAGTGGAGATCACGGAGATCGGGGATGACTATATATCCGGCCGTATGCCGGTGGATGAAAGAACCAAACAGCCCTATGGCATCCTGCATGGTGGTGCATCCTGTGTGCTGGCTGAGACGCTGGGCAGCCTCGGCGGCGCTTTCTGCGTGGATGTGGAGAAGCAGATAGTGGTAGGCCTGGAGATCAATGCCAATCACCTGCGCCCGGCTTTTGAGGGATATATCACAGGCACAGCGCGCCCGATACACATCGGCAAGACCACGCATGTATGGGACATCAAGATCACGAACGAAAAGGGCGACCTGGTCTGCATCAGCCGCCTCACCCTCGCTGTGAAAGATATGCCTAAACAATAACTACCTGTATGGCTACGCACAATGACCTCGGTAAGCATGGGGAAAACCTGGCAGTCGACTATCTCATAGCCAAGGGCCATACGATCCTCATACGCAACTACCGTCATGAGAAGTCTGAAGTAGATATAATCTCAATGGTTTCGAATGTATTTGTTTTCACAGAGGTCAAAACGCGGAGTACAGATGCATTCGGTTATCCGGAGGAGTCGGTCTCGGCAAAAAAGCAAGAGAAGCTAAAGCTCGCGATGGAGCAGTATGTGCTGGAAAATAATATCACTTCTGAGCCAAGGTTTGACATCATCTCTATCACTACCGCGAAGGGTAAGACCGATATATATCACATCGAGGATGCCTTCTACCACTGAGCTCAGTGGAGGAAAACTACCGTGCCTTTATAGGATAGCAATGCGCTGTCCGGTGCCTGCCTGTAAAGGATCATATACACATAGCAGCCCACCGGCAGATAGGCCCCGCCCATACTCCCATCCCATTGCTTCTGTATATCGTATGTACCAAAAACCTTCACACCCCACCTGTCAAATATCTCCATACTGAAATAATCTAACGGGCATGAGCAGGTGATATTGAAACGCTCACAAGCGCTGCAGTCATCATTGAGCGAGAGTGCCGTCGGGATCACGAGGCAGCCGTGGATGGTTGAACCTTGCGCTACTGCTGCCTCATCCGCAGCTTTGGTGCAGGCAGATGCGAGTGGAATAGTCAGCAGCAGTATGGCCATTACCTTTTTCATCCCTGGGCGGTTGGTATATATGCAAAACGCCGGCTCGTATCACATATTGTATGTCCGGGCTTCGTGTTAGAATGGATAGCCTACCGCCAGCTGGAAGCGGCCGGGATTTTGCTTATTAAAGTACCACTTATTATCGCTCTGACGGCTTGGATCACGGATGCCCATACCATAGTCTACGCGTATCACAAAGTAGTTGAAGTCCAACCGCAAGCCTGCACCGACATCGACGGCAAATTCCTTCCAAAACCTGTTGAATGCGAAATCGGCGAGGGGCCTTTCGCTGTCTTTGTGGACCAGCCATACATTTCCCGCATCTGCGAAGATGGCGCCCTTGAACCATTTGAAAATATCGAAGCGCAATTCGACATTGCCCTCCATTTTCATGTCTCCGGTTTGATTGAAAAAGCCTGTGTTGGCATTGGCATCGTGACTGGGATCAAGGTAGCCGCCGGGACCGACCTCGCGGACGAGGAAGCCACGAAGACTGTTAGGCCCGCCGCTGGAGAACTGGCGGGTAAATGGAACTGAGACTGAGTTGCCATATGGGAAGGCGATACCAAGGTAGCTACGTCCTGCGAATACGCTGTGATTGGACACACGGACATAGCCGCGCAGGTCAAATTCGCCACGCACAAACTCGGAGAAGTCTTTATTAAAGACCTTATAAGGGAGTTCTTTGGTTTTGCCGGCATTGGCTGCCGAAAATCCGGCCATTAGTACATTGCCCGCAGTCTCGAGGTTGGTGCGGAAATACATATACCGCTTATCATTCTTGCTGATCTGATTATTGTATATGAATGTATAGCTCGGACCGAGGATGATCTGCTCCTCATAGCTACTTTTCAAAACGGAATTTTCATTCAACCTTTTTAAAAAATATGGTCCTTCCCGTGGCAGCAGGAACAAAGTGAAATTGATTGGATCGACGACGTGACGAATAAAAGCATTCTGGTTCCATTCGTATCCAAAAGATGCGTTGAATCCATGCAGGGTATAGAAGAAAGCAGATTTTCCTGCTGTGTCAAAGTCATAGCGCTGCTCATAGTTGTAGCGGATGCTGATACGGGTCTTTGGCGCCTTCTCTTTAAATTTGAACGCAAATTTTTTGCTAAAGGGGAAGAGGAATTTATTGAAGTAGTAGGAGACATTTACCGCTACATCTTTTGTGATGACCTGTATCGGTTGATGCCGGCCAAATGAAAACTGCACACCCGGAGTGACATCTACCGCGAGGAGGTCAGAGCGCTTGGTGAGGTTTTTGTTTTTATAAGAAGCAGTGCCCGCTACGCCGAAAAATCCTTCGTAGTTGATATTGGCCTCGGCGGATGCCATCACAGTCTGCCGCTTGCCCGGTGTCATGCTGATGACACAGTTGAGATAGCGATCTATACCCGGCACGCGCGTGTATTCGACAGAGACAAATTTAAATATAAGGAGGCTTGACAGAGCCTTCTGGGTCTTGACGTATAGGTCCTTGGAGTATAGCTCATCATGCTTGAGAAAGGAGTTGTCCAGGATGACCTGTGGTTTTATGATCTTCTTTCTCTTATTGATGAAGTGGTATTCATTGATCGTGACCGTGTCCCGCTTGACGGCGCCGTCGATCAGCTCAGAGCCGTAGTCGGTAGTGACGTATATTTCGTTGATCCAGTATTGCTGGTGAGGAGTGGAGTCGTTGGGTTGATTGATACGGATATTGATATTTACCACAAACTGCGTGGTGGATGTGTCGAGTTCAAAAACAACATATTCTTTGCCGAAGAAATAGAAGCCGTTGTTTTTCATGTCAGTTTCTATCCGGGCCTGCTCAGCTTTGAGCCCGGTGATCTGAAATTTGTCGCCTTTTTTCAGGACGGATTTATTCTTATGCAGCTGCGTGAGGGAGTCCGTGATAAAAGGTGCGGAAGGGTAGGTGATACTTCCTATGTGCCACTGGGGGCCCCTTTTGACATTATAGGTGACTGTGGTCTTTTTCTTTTTAGTGGCGATGGTGTGTGATGCCTCGGCATAGAGATAGCCATAGTTCTGCAGGTACTGCGCCATGAGCTTGTCGCTCTTATCCGTCAGGAGGGAGTCAAAGATGACAGGAGCTTCGCCTACTTTGTTTTTGATCCACCACCTTGTTTTGTTTTCTTTCCGTGCATTATTGGCCGCAGTGTATAGCCACAGCCTGAATGGCATAAACCCGAAGACCCGTTTATTGGGCTGCTGGGCTACGACATGCTGGAGGTCTTCGTGTGACTTTTGGCGCTCCTTTACATTTTTGTCATTGATAAATTTGACCACATTGCGTTTGAGCAGGGTCTGGCCTTCGGTGAAATTCTTTGAAACCCGGCAGCCACTGCCGCACAGCAGCAAACAACCCGCTAAAGCGATGATCAAAAAACGATATGTCTTAGCTATTGGCAATACTGCTTTATGTGGTTCTCTGTCAACTATTCGTTATTCTCTGTACTCTACTCACTACTATTTATTACTTTGGCTTCGTCATGGCGGTGTCCAAAGCTCAAATAAAATTCATCAGGTCACTTCACCAGAAAAAGTACCGTCAAATGTATGGTAAATTTTTGGTGGAGGGTGACAAGTCAGTCCGTGAACTACTGCACAGCACTTTCAAAATTGATGCCATTTATGGTCTATCGGAATGGATAGCTGCGCATAAAGCGGGTAACTGTGAAGTTCATACTGCAACACAGGCCGAGCTGACAGAACTCTCTACCCATGACCATCCCGACCAGGTAGTAGCTGTAGCGGAGATACCACCACTGATATCTGATGCACTGTCTGCATCGCAGCTATACATCGCCTGCGACCGGCTCAATGATCCGGGTAATGCGGGAACGATCATCCGTATTGCGGATTGGTTTGGTATCGCGGCTGTTATTTTTTCAGAAAATTCTGTCGACGCATTTAATCCCAAGGTCGTGTCGGCAACTAAGGGTTCTCTATTCCGGGTGAAGGTCATGACGGCTGATCTGGAGGTACTGTTTAAAGATAATGCTGCACTCCCGGTTCTCGGCGCCTATATGGAAGGTGAAAATATCTATAAGGCCAAACTACCGGATCACGGTATCCTGCTCATCGGCAATGAGGCGAATGGGATAGGAGCAGAGTTAAGCAACTTTATCACGCAAAAGGTATCTATTCCATCATTCGGCGGTGCGGAGTCGCTCAATGCCGGTGTGGCGACTGGGATCATAGTGAGTGAGTGGAGGAGGCAGTTGAGTTAAATCCAAAAGGTTATTGATTTTTGTCAGGTGATGTGATATAGCGAATCTCTACCCGCCGGTTTTGCATATCATATTCAGCACTATTTTTATCCTCTGCACAGGGCATCGCAGGTTGGCTATTTCCCATACTTGACGTGCACTTATCCCATGACCTAATGTTTAGCGTGGAATAGCGTTGAGGTTTTCCAAAGGAGTAGAAACGATATCGACCCTTCTATTCTGCGCATCAGCTTCGTCGCAGTTCTGCTCCGCCATGCAGGGGACCTGGATATTATTGTCGCCATCGGCTACTATCCTGAGGCGCTTCTCGTCCATGCCGTTTTTCAGAAGCCACTTTTTGACATTCTCGGCCCTGCGCAGGGAGAGTGCCCGTGCATTTGGATGCTCTGGATGCTCGTCTGTATTGCCATAGATCACGTAGCCTATATCGGGGCGCTCTTTGAGCATTTTCACTGCCTTGGCGAGGTCATGCTTCTCGTAGTAACCGCCTATATCTGCTGAGTCTTTGCCAAAGTATATGACTGGCGCCATGAACCTCTTCCGGTGCACTTTGTCGACTTTGACCGTGGCGGTGTCGGCCTTGAATTGTCGTGTTTTCTCTACTGCCGGCCAGTAGTGGATCAGCGTGTCATTATTGACCTCGTGGGCGTATATTTTATTGAATGCATGCGCTGCCGACGGTGCGCGCACCAATCCATGTTTGTCAGATAGCCCGGAGCTGACGAGTGCCAGATGCCCCATCGTATCCTGGTAGAAGTCGACCTTGAATGAATCAAGCGGTAAACCAGAGCTGCGCTCTACCACACGGACATACTTCAGGTTCTGGCCTGACAAGGAAGGGCAGCATGTGGTCAAAAGGAAAAGAAAAACAAGGGATGATAGTTTCAAATGATGCATAGATTGGGTCTATGAAGAAGAATAAAAAACCCACACAGGGGATCTGACGTTAAGTTGCTAATGTCAGGATTTGGGCTTAGCTCTCTCGCTGTAATCCGCCGTTAACCTGTTTTTTGGACGAGGCTCCAACCGAGGCTGGAGCGCGGCCCGCCATTGAAAGAGACGATTATAGGCCCGGATAAATATTAATATCCAACTAACGCATCGTTCTGTGTGGGTACTCTTTATTAAAAACTCCACCCCTGCCTACGTTTCGACGTTCCGGCAAAGCCGGGACAACAGGGGAAGAGCATAATTTTATCAAAGAACTACTGTGAAGTTACACCTTTCAGGTTAAATTTGAAGAATGAAGCGAACTATTTTTACGCACATTGTTGCGGTTTTTTTCTGCCTGAACCTGCTGAGCGGATGCTGGAGAAATGACAATACGAAGGGCGATAAAGCCAACCTGAAGACAGACTCTGCCACGGTGCATCTCAAAGCCATTGATGACCTGACAGTTCTGATCAAAAAGGACTCCCTGAACCCTGACCTGTATTTCAAACGGGCGCAGGTCTATCAGGGCATGGGCGACCTGAAATCGGCTCTCACGGATATGTACCTGACGGTCTCTATCGAGCCTAAAAACAATGACTATAACCTGTACACTGCGGACCTGTTCATACAGGATAAAGAGCCTACACGCGCTATAGCCTTCCTGGACAAGGCGATCTCCTTTGACTCGGCCAATGTCAAGTACTATGTCTATGGGGGCAAGTTTGCCTACCTGATCAAGGACTACAAGGGAGCACTGGCACATTTCAATGAGGGTATCCGGAAAGATATATTCAATGCTGAGCTATACTACTGGCGGGGGATGACCTATAAGGATATGGGCGATACGACCAGGGCGCTGTCCGCCTTTCAGACATGTGTAGAGCAGGACCCAAAGAATGCAGATGCCTATCTGGAGATAGGGCTGCTGCTACATGAGAAGAAGGATAAGATGGCAGATAAATACCTCGACAATGCCATCAAGGCCAATCCGAAGGCCACCGATGCGCTCTATGCCAAGGGCTTCACCCAGCAGGAGGCTGGTAAATACAAAGAGTCGATAGAGACCTTCAAAATGATCATCGACAGGGATTATAAGAATGAGGAGGCGCTCTATGCCCTGGGAGTGAGCTATATGCAGATGGACTCGATACAGGCAGCCTACAAATACTTCGGCATGGCGATCAAGATGGATCCAAAATACGCAGAGGCCTACTACAAAAAGGGCCGCTGCGCAGAGGAGATGAAGCATCTGGAAGAAGCCAAATCCCTTTATCAGGATTGCCTCAATTTCAAGCCCGATTATAAGCTCGCTCAGGAGGGACTGAAACGTTTAGGGGGCAGTTGAGGGTAATTCCCGGGCTGGTGAACGGTTCCTCTGAATTGTTTGTGATATTATAAATCTAATAAATCAGGGAATGCCAACTGTACTCCTCTCCACTATCATCCATGCCCCTATAGAGCGGTGCTTCGATCTCGCCCGCAGCATAGATCTCCATAGCATATCTACCGCGCAGACCGGCGAAAGGGCCATAGCTGGACGTACCTCCGGGCTGATCGGTTTGGGTGAAACGGTAACATGGAGTGCGGTACATTTTGGCATCCGGCAGGAACTGCAGTCTGAGATCACCGCATATGAGTATCCCGTTTTCTTTGTCGATGAGATGCTGAGGGGAGCATTTAAGTCGATCTATCACGAACATCATTTCAAAAGCACAGGCAATGATACCCTGATGACGGATAAATTCAACTTTGAATCGCCGATGGGGATATTAGGTCAGATGGCGAACGCCCTTTTTCTCACATCATATATGCGCAGGCTGCTGACCAAAAGGAATGTTGCGATCAAATACTTTGCCGAGTCGGAGGAATGGAGGAAGGTGCTGCCAGATCATTTGTAGAATTGAAAATAGATACTATTGCTTGTGTCCAGTGTAATAGTATTCTTTTTGGTAGGTCCATTGGAAGCTGGTGTATTCGTTAAACCAGATACTATCATTGCCATAAACGAAATTTGCGTGGTTATCTACTCCTGTTATGCTTTCTGAGAAGAATTCTGCGCTTGCATTATTGAATGATGAATAACTATAAACGCTATTGTTAATATCCAGTAAAGTATCATTATGACCAATTTTACTGACGTTAATAATAACTGTTCCTAGTACTGTGTCTGTGACGAATCCATGCACCGTCTGAGTCACAGAGTCGGAGCCCCATCTGTATGTATAGTAATGTTTTGTACAGAGATAATTACCCACCAGGGAGTCGCGGAAATCTACTTTTGAGTTTTGGGTGACTTTACTCTTTGAGCATCCTGCGATG
>JAOQAO010000040.1 GCA_025963485.1 Bacteroidota bacterium
TACAAGTATGTGCACATACCGGATGCAGCAGCGTTTACGCAGCAGCATATGGAGTGGTGCCAGCGACTGGGGCTCGTGGGCCGTATCATCGTGGCTGACGAGGGGCTGAATGGTACTGTATCTGGTACCGTAGTGGCAGTACAGAAATATATGGATGCGCTGAATAATCATCCTTTTCTCAGCGGGATAGATTTCAAAATAGACGATGTGGATGAGCCTTCGTTCTTTGCGCTGCATGTACGGTACAAAGACGAGATCGTCAACTCGGGCAGTACCCAACTGGGCATAGATCCCAATGAGCGCACAGGCAAGCACCTGGAGCCGAAGGAATTTGCCGAGATGATGGAACGTGATGATGTGGTGGTGCTCGACGTGCGCTCTAATTATGAAAGTGGTTTGGGAAAATTCAAAGGAGCTGTCACGGCGGATATAGATAACTTCCGCGACTTCCCTGATTTCATCAAAAATATAGAGCAGTACAAGGATAAAAAAGTAATGACCTACTGCACAGGTGGTATCAAGTGTGAGAAGGCGAGCGCTCTGCTGCTGGAAGCGGGATTCAAGGATGTATACCAGCTACATGGCGGCATCATCAAGTACGGCAAGGAAATGCAGGGTAAAAATTTCGAGGGTAACTGCTATGTCTTTGACAAGCGAGTGTCAGTGCCGGTCAATTCTGTAAATCCAACGATCATTTCCAAATGCAAAGTGTGCGGTACGACCTCTACTCATATGGTCAACTGCGCCAATGCTGAATGCAATGAGCACTTCGTTCTCTGCGAAGACTGCGGCTGGAAAATGAAAGGCTGCTGCTCTGAGGACTGTACTCATTCTACTTCTCTGCGGGAGTATGATGGGACGGGGTATTACTCGAGATATTAGGACTTATGCTTCCACCTTGGGTAGCCGGGCGTAGATATATGCCTTGGCTTGATAGCCATCGCGATATTTCATGTTACACTCTATAAGCATTGGTCCCCAGTAATGAAACGAACTGCAAAAGGTTTCATTCGTCTCTTTCTGCACGGTGATTTCACTAAATTTTTTGCCAGCAGACCAGATGACTTCAACTAATTCCTTATCTGGCTCTGTAGGATAATGAGATACTACCCAAAATTTGGCTTCATAAGCTTGTTCTGGAATTAAAGAAGGAATAACCTCTACTACCGGAAAGTAACACCGGAGTTTCCTGTATTCTTTTTTTCGTAGTGAATCATCCAAAACATTTTGCTTCACTTGCGCTATACCTGAATTAGGTGTGGTTTTATATGGTGTTAATATTTTATCGCTTAAATTAATGGTCTGCCATTTCCACTCATAGGGGGGTAATTCTCGAAGGTCTCCCATTCTCTGAAGCCCACGTGTCAATATTTTAACTCTGCATTGGCACGCCTCCGGATGCCATTTTATCGTAATTAAACTGTAGGTGTTACAACTTCCCTTACCTTGAGGAAGTTCTCTGCTTCCACAACTTCCACCTGATATAACTAACTGCGGAATTTTATTTTCGTTTTTTATCCATAAAGGAAGCGGGTCGTATAAAAAGATTTGAGGATAATGCTTGTGGCCGTGTAGTATGAGATGAAAATTAAATTTGCTCAATAACTCAAGTAAGGCTTGCGCATTTTGAACAGCGTCAATTCCCCTTCCCGGCTCAATTAAGGACGGCAATAAAACTACATGGTGATGAATTATTGCAATTTTAATATACTCCTTTAAGGACTCGTCTTTCTCTAGCCCTTCTAAGTCGTTCTTTAATTTTTGAATGCTCTCCATGGAAACCTGTCCCTTACTTTGATTTATAGTGTCTTTTTGTACGTACATACAACAATTAATCTCAGCAACTAATGTTTTGTTTCCATTTTGATTGCGAATATGAATTTGAGTAAGGCCAATTGCTTTGTGCGGTAATTGATATGGTCGTACTCCATCAAAGAATTCGTTATAAAAGCTACAATAAGGTTGAAATCGTTCATTTTCAGACGACTTGTCAAATACCACGTCGTGATTTCCCGGAATCATAAAAATCTCCTCTTTTGTTACTTCTCTATTCAAAAGTTTTGAGGAAATTAATTTATCAAGGAACACTTTCGCTTGAGCAAATTCATTGTGAGCCGCAATTTGTGTGAAGTCACCAGACAAAGCAACAATTAAGGGGGAATCTAGATTGCCATCCTCTGATTCTAATTTTTTTAAGTCATCTGTAATAAGCGTTGCTATATCTTTATATCCATCTATCGCATCATCAGGATCTGGGGAGTGCCCAATATTATGCTTTCCAAAATGCATGTCGGAAAAATGCAGTATTTGGATTTCGTTGGTATAACTTGACACAGGCAATTTTTGTTTCAAATATATATATGATTTTCCGTGTTGCAAAGTCGCAGCCGGTATCGCCCGTCAAGCGCTGTAATCCAGTCGCAAGCATTCTTTCTTGTAAGTATGTTCAACGGTTCCGAAGATAAACGGTAGAACAAACCGTTTATGATCGTACATATCTGCTCATTATAAATTTCAACTTCATGTCGCGCAGAGGAGCAGGATAGATCAAGGTGGTCATGCTTTTGAGTATACATTTATTGATGTCGTGGGTTTTTTGTCTGTCGGCTCCGCAAATGTCCTCGCCGACTATCTCGCAGTGAGCAAGAGCTCCCGAAGTATCTATGTCAACTATAAAAACCAGAGTAACACCTCCTGCATCATTATCGTCGCAATTGTAGGTGTAGCCTGATTCAGCGAGACAGCTATAGACCTTTGAGAACAATTCCCTTTTCAGGCTATCGAGTATCTGTCTTTTACTTTCGGGTAAAGAGTCCTCTTGTATCAGGACTCTGTTATTACCGGAGGCATGCCTGCCCGGATGATTGCACGCCGACATGATAACAACGAGAGCAATAGATCCGATCAACAAGCTCTTTAGCCCTGAGTTTTTTATTTTTTTCAGCCCGGTCATATAATGAAAGTACCGTTGCGATATATCACTTCGCCATCAGCAGTGATCTCGCCACCATCGCGCATGTCCGTGATCATGTCCCAGTGGACTGCAGATTCGTTTTTGCCGCCGCATTGTTTGTATGATTGGCCCACGGCCATGTGTATGCTGCCTCCAATCTTTTCATCGAAGAGGATATTGCGTGTAGTGCGCTGGATATTCATATTGGTGCCGACGGCTACCTCGCCCCATCTGCGCGCACCTTCTACTGCGAAAACTTTGTCCAGCACATCGCCGCCTTTCTCTGCGGACCATTTGATGATCTCGCCGTCTTTGACCTCGAGGCGGATGCCTTCGACATCCTTGCCCATATAGATAGTGGGATAGCTGAAATATGCCCAGCCATTCACACTGTCCTCTATAGGCGCGCTGAATACTTCGCCGCTAGGCATATTGGCACGACCGTCAGAGTTGATCCACTTGCGGCCTTTCACAGAAAAGGTGATGTCGATGTTCGGTCCTTTGTATTGTACTTTGTCGGCTCTGTCGAGGCGGTCTACATACGCCTGCTGGTTGGCGCGCACTTCGAGCCATTTGGCTACCGGGTCCTCATCATAGAGATAGCAGGACTGGTAAACGAAATGCTCATATTCCGCCAGAGTCATGCGCGCATCATCAGCACCCGCTTGTGTCGGATACTGGCACAATCCCCTGCGCATCGCACCACTACCGAGGCGGTCAAAATAAATTTTGTTCAATTCGGCCTGTGACTTCTGGTAGAGTTTGTACTTCTCCTCGTTTACCGGCTCCCTGTCTCCATCACCTTTGGTAAATGGTGCGCGGATATTGAGATAGCAATCGAAGTTCTCGAAAATGTATTTTTTCACAGGATTGATGGCCGTGAGTTGATGTTCCTGCCCGTATTCGAGAAGAAGTTGATTGGGGTCATTGAGTTCTATACTGAAGTGGGGGAAGCCGCCTGCTATGTACACTTCCTTTGCGACCTCGAGTAGCAGTGGTTCGGCAAGATAAGAGCCGTTTATATAAACCTGGTCGCCTTTCTTCACAGCGAGGCAATAATTGACCAAGAGATTTGCGTATTTTTCTATCAACTTTGACATGGGAATAATTTGGAACCGAATATATCAAAAGCCAATACAATGGCACACGGATGACACGGATAAAAACAGATTTTAATTGATTCGGGTATTTTATCTAAAATCTATCGTCTAATATCTAAAGTCTAACTTATGCTATTTAAAACAGAAAGGAAAGAATCTAAGCGCTCAGCGTGGATGAGACGCGCATTTAATATCTGGCCATGTATCTGGTGTACAGGAGGTAAGATCAAATTCATCTCGGGGGATTTCCATGAGCTTCATGTACAGCTGAAACTGAATATTCGCACACGGAATCGGGTGGGGACTGTTTATGGCGGAAGTATTTATTCGTCCGTCGACCCATACTATATGCTACTGATGATGGAGATACTAGGCAAGGACTACGTGGTGTGGGACAAGGGTGCTACTATAAAATTCGTCAGGCCGATCACTGATAAAGTAAAATGCCGCTTCCTGATACCAGATGATTTAGTAGCGAAAGTAAAGTCGGAAGTAGCAGCGAATGGTCAATATGTGTTTGACCTGCCGCTGGAGTATGTCGATGATGAGGGGAAGGTGTATGCCGTGTTTACGAAGACGGTGTATACGGCTAGTAAGGAGTATTATAAGAATAAGAAGGCGGCGTAAATGGATTTGTTTAGAGGGAAATATAGGATCAGCAGCGCCCGATTAGCTAATTGGGACTATGGGTCTAATGCTTTTTATTTCGTAACAATCTGTTCTAAAGATCGGCAACCATACTTTGGGGAAATCAAAGACGACAATGAGACGCAATACCTTGCGTCTCTACGGGCTACAATTATTGGAGGTATTGCTGCTGACTATTGGGGTCAAATACCTGCCAATTTCCCTTTTGTTGAATTAGATGAATTTGTAGTAATGCCAGATCATATTCATGGCATATTATTATTTAATAAACTAGCCGATTCAGGCTGGCAAATCAACAAATTTGGGCCACAGTCAAATAATTTGGCTTCTGTAATAAGAGGATTTAAAGGAGGGTTGAAGTCCTTTGCTACTACAAACGGGATTGATTTTAATTGGCAGCCCAGATTTTACGATCGTGTGATCAGAAATAGTGACGAATTAAATCGAATCAGGAAATATATTCAGGGAAACCCTGCGAATTGGATATTAGAAAAAGATAACAGAGAAAATCTGTACCGATAGCCCTCGTAAAGCCGCAATACTTTGCGGCTTTTATCTGCGATTATTCCTGCGCCCCTTGCAGTTTATGCACCTTCTTAGTCCCGGGATACATGGCATACTTCATAAACCTGCATTCGAGCTGACCGTTGTACAAAGTTAATTTTCGTGATGGGCGGAGGCCGATGCTTTTAAGGGCTTCCATATTAGAGCTGATGAGCCAGCAGTCGTAGCCGGTGTAGTTGGCTTTGAATGCGTCGCCGATAGATTTGTAGAGAGCATCGATGTCGTCTTTGTCCATACGTTCGCCGTAAGGGGGATTCATGATGCAGGTGCCGCTGCCCTCTGGTGGCATGAGATCACGGAAGTCGCCTTTGATGATCGTGATCATATCTTCGACCTTGGCCCACTTGATATTTTCTTTGGCCATACGGGCTACGTTGGGAGAGATCTCACAGCCGAAGAGTTTGACATCGGTGCTGCTGATGCGCTCGATCGCTTTGGTATGGATGGTCTTCCAGAGTTCTGCGTCGTACGGGAGGAAGCTTTGCCATTTCTCAAAGCCAAACCACTCGCGGTGTATACCGCATGGAATGTCTGCCGCGATCATCGCTGCCTCTATGAGTATCGTCGCCGAACCGCACATGGGATCGACGAATGGTTTGCGGCCATCCCAACCGGAAAGCAGTACGAGACCTGCAGCGAGCACTTCATTGATAGGAGCGAGGTTGGTCTTGGCGCGATAGCTGCGTTTGTGCAGTGACTCACCGGATGAGTCGAGCGCGAGGGAGACGACGTCGTTGTAGATATGTATGTTTAGCCGGATGGTCGGCCTGTCGAGATCGACGGATGGGCGACGACCATGCTTTTCACGGAATTGATCTACAATGGCATCCTTCGCCTTCTGCGAGATGAACTGTGAGTGATTGAAAAGTTCGGTATTGAGTGCTGTGTCTATACCGATGGTGTCGTCCGGTCCGAGGTACGTATTCCAATCAATAGCTTTGATCTTGTCGTATAGTTCCTGCTCGTTGGCTACGGTAAATTTATGTATAGGTACTAATATACGGAGTGCTGTGCGGACCATAAGGTTGGCCTTGTACATGACGCCGATATTGCCTTCGAAACTGACTGCCCGGTTGTGGATCTCTACGTTTTCTGCGCCCATTTTGCGGAGTTCTGTAGCGCATATTTCCTCGAGGCCGAAAATGGTCTTGGCGACCATTTTGAAATTTTCTGAGATACCATTCATCTCTTATGATTTAGAAGTTAAGAATAAGAATAATGAAGCCTGCTTCACTATTTGCGGTGCAAAGGTAGGGAAATAAACCGGCCCCTCTAAATCTCCCCGAAGGGGAGACTTTAAAGCAGTTTCCCTTTTTCTGAATACTTCATTTTTAAGACAGGCCATATTTCTTCATTAGGAGTAAAAAGGCCTTTGTCTGCTTGTTTTATTCCGCGATTGATAGAAGCTTTTAAAGAAGAATCTAAATTCTTCCAGGATTCAACCGTCGATTCCGGTTTAGAGTTCATTTGTAGGAGTTGTTTATAGATTTTAATAGCTAGAATCTCTCCTTTTGGACAAAAAAGATTGTTGAAATGAATTTCATTTTGGCAGTCCGGCCATAATCCGGTTTGTGATCTAACTAGAAAGGCTAGTTCTGCCTCCACGTTTTCTACCTGATCTTGATTCAAATCTTCAAAACACCAAACCGCCAACCTCACCTTTTTATATTTCTTCCATTTATATCCATGATAACCATTTTGGCCGGAGGCATTTAGTCCGCTACGAAGTCTGCTTTTAACTGAATCTTTTGTTGTGCCGATATATAAAACCTTGTCTTTACTCGTTACAATATATATTTTATACTTACTTCCAGTCAAAGGATAGAAAAACGATTTGATTTTTTGATTGGTGTCCAAATCAATTATGGTTTTCAATTTGCATTCAACAAGAGAAAGTTCGAAAAAATTTGCTGTCATTGAGGCTATTTAGACACTTATCTTTGATTATAAAAACTCATCTTTTCTCTTCAATTTCCCTACCCATCCTAAAGGTAAAGAAAAGGAGGATGCCCAGAACTACAATAAGCACTGGCCATAGCCAATAGGATTTTAGGCCTTTGGCTTCTGCATGCGTCACAGGGGTGGTGCCGGGAATAATGGTATTACTTATGATCGATGCCGCTGCCAGGTCTTTGGGCTTGTGGATACTAAGGCTGTCCTCAAAATAGTGAAGATCATATGTGGGCAAGGTTGCTTTTTGATTGCCAAATACGAGGAAGTAGTTTCTGTCTGCGTCGAGATACATGATAGCGTATCGATTTAACTGTAATGCGCCTATGGTATTGATCTGCAGTGGCGGGTTGTCCTGGTTTTCGATCTCGATACGGAATTCTCTTGTTTTGGCAGAAATATTTATGGCGTTATGAGCATTGGATGATAGTGTACACTCAGTCAGTAATAAGAGCCCAGTGGTATCGCGGCTGTATATGTGGGCTGAGCGATGGTACAATTTGGGGCCATCTATGTGGAAGAGAAGTTTGTCAAACTCATAAGGCGCATCGTAACGCAGAGTGATGTAGGTTGTTTTGGCGCTATCGAGGATTGTTTTTGTTGGCTGCAGTATAGTGCTGTATGTGCCCTCGGTGCTGAATGCTTCGTATGCTCCTATGCGCAGTACATTAACTGGCAGCGCATGCACCATTCGTATGGAGATTCGCAGGTGATGATATTTCACCGGCGGCAGAGAAATGACCTGGTCAAAGGTGTCTGCGGCCAAAGACCTACCGGGATGTATAATGATATCCGTGAGGTCGTACCATGTTTTTCCGTCATCGCTGCCGGTCATTTCGGCACCTTTGCCGATGTCGGTGTTGCGAAGGGTGAGACGCAATTCTTCGCACATGCGACCGGTAGGATTCTCGATGTCGATACGGAATAGGCTGTCGGCGTGGGTGCTAAAGTTGAAGGCCTGAAAATCCTGCGACTGTGAAACAGGCGCTTCGCTTTTGATCAGATATGGTACGTAATGGCCGGCGCTATCCACGATCCTCAGGTCGCTGTATAAATGCGTAGATCGGGAGGTGATGTCGGGCCTGAGCAATACTCTGTAGAAGCCCTCACCATTTACACCTGATAGTTTCGACTGCCACTGGTAGCGCTCCTGGCAGTTTGCGATCATAGTCCCGCACAGCAGGAGTGCCAGTATTAGCTTATTCATGTTTCTTCTCTCCATCGATCAGTATTTTTTTGAGGCGCTGATACATAAAGGACACGACGAGCAAAAGGACACCGAGACAAAAGAATGCTGCGATCTTGCCACCGATTGGCACATTGCTGATGTCAAACATAAACAACTTGAGCAGTGTGACCGCAAATAAGACGAGAGAAATAATACGAAGGTCTTTGTACTGGCGCTTCATGCCTACCCACATAAAGGCAAAAGAACATACACCCCAGAGGATAGGCAGGATAGCTTTGACATATACGCGGGATATCTCTGATATGGATGGTTCGCCATTGTAGAAAATACCGATAACCATGATGAAGAGTTCTGCGCTGAGGAAAATGACAATGGTACTGGTGAGCGCCCAGGTCAATAGGCTGCGCACTGCAGCGTCGATATTTTCCAAAATCCTGACGTCTGTGATCACGCGCCAGATCAGCACGGGCACAATAAGCGCTGCGACCCAATGAGCGGCAAAGTACATGGTAAAAACATTACGTGCCAGCAGATCATGCAGGATGTGATAGGCGAAGGGTAAATGAAAGATATAAATAGCGACAAGCGTGCTCAGGATAATGGTACGTAACATCGTACCCAATGGAAACCGGGTATAGCGCTGGACGATAGCCACGGCTGCAGTTGCGAAAACGAGCAGATATAACATCAGGTACGATACATAGACCTCAGAACCATTGAGGCGGCTACCAAACTGATAGGCGATCTCAAACACTCCGGCCAGGAATAATATGGAGACTGATGCTATCAGGAATAAATTCTGCGGCAGCAGGAAGGGGAAGCTCAATTCAGGTTTATCTTCAGATTTTTTGCGACTGCGTAAATAATAAACAGCGGCAAAGCACAGTGCGGTGTAAATGGATGTGATGAAGGCCTTGTTAATGATAATATTCATCAGTGGTTGGCCATTGTACGGTGTATAGTGATGGCTCCAGTTGAGCATGAGGCTAAAGACGGTGATACACGAAACGATAGTAGAGCCGATGGCTATGATGCGAATGTCCGAACGACGATACAACCAATACAACAACACGGCCTCTGATGCCCAGAAGAGGGTGATGAAGCTACCTTCCAGTTGAAGTGGTGCTGTGATGGAAATGAAAGTGAGTGTGATGCCGATGAGCAGGTAGAGGATGTTTTTGTCGGTGCGCTGATGGCGGAAGAGGAAGTAAGAAACGATGAGGTAGAATCCCGCCATGCAGGCGCTAAAGAGGCCCTTATACTGCTCTGCGTGCATGCCCATAATCATATATAATCCTATCGAGAAATACCAGACGGAATTGGCCAGCATCATGGAGAAATCGAATGGGAGAAATTTCTTTTTCTCTTTGATATTGTGCGCGAGGCATGCAGTAAAGAAGAAAAGGAAGAATACCGTGGCAAAAATGAAGGCATTCTGATAGACGCCTGGCGTCATGCCATTAGGTAGTGTGAATAGCCACGAACTGAAAATGATGACAGTGAAAAGAAATGCGAGCAGATTAAGTACCCGCCACATACGCATATAGGCGATGATGAGCAGGCCGGTGTTGAGTATGCAGAGATAAGAGAACAGAGCGATGTAGTTGCCGCTGCCATTACTGACGAGGAATGGTGTGGCGTAACCGCCGACCATAGAGATGACGGCAAGCTCCTGTCGGTCATAGAGCAGTGATAAGACCACCGCGAAGATCGTGATGACCACCATGATGGCAAAGGATGTGGTCTGATCAAAAAGGTGGAACTGATGATAGGCAAGCGCGATGGTAAAATAAAACACAGCGAGACCACCACCGACCAATACGGAGCTAAAGGCTTTGTAGTCTTTGCGCAAACGGTGTGCGAGACCGACGAGGATACCGCCGCAAGCGAGGCCGATACAGACGCGACCGACCTCATTGATCCAGTTATTGTCTATGGCAAACTTCACGAAGAAACCGATGGCCAATACCAGTATCGCGATGCCTATCTTGCTGATGAGGTTTTCGCCGATGTACTTTTCGTAGTCTATTTCTTTGGCAGGTTTAGGCGCGAAGAGTTCTGCGCGTGTTTTGAGTTTCTCTTCGACAACGGCTTCTTGTCCTACTTCAGTAATGTTGCCAGTGATCTTTTGCTGAGATTCGACAACTGATTCCGGCTGATCGGGGAACATGGCCTCTATATCTGCTATGGTTAAAGGCGTTTCCGCTGTCTCTTTTGCCGGTTCTTCTACAGGTGCGATCTCTTCTGTTTTTTGGACAGATTCTGTTTTTGCCTGAGCCTCGACAGTTTTGATCTCGACTACCGGAGGCGTGGGTTCGGTTTTCACGGTTGTAGTTTCTACAACCTGGCCTTTGGCTTTTTCTTCTCTTTCGAGAAGGAGTTTTTTGATATCAATGATCTCGTGCCGGAGTAAGGTGAGGTCTGTCTCGGAACGTTTTGTGCCTGCGGCAACTTTGTTGGACAGGCTGATGAGTATTATCACAATGAGGATAATCCCACAGAAGAGAAGGAATTCTATCATAATCGGTTTTGGGTTGAACAAATATATCCAGAATCATATAGTAAGTAACGAATAAGCGAAACCATATCATTTAGGCTTGACTTTCATTAACAGTGGTGGAGTAAGAATGATATATAATGAAGGAATGAAAAAGACTACACTTAGCTGTCGCAACAATTAACTATGATAAACGCGTGAAGCAATAATTAAACCATTGCTGATCTCGAGCACTTCTCCGACTGTCATGTCGTCTTCTCCTTCTACATGGCGGATGTATTCCATGAACACATTATTCTCATCGGCTATGAAGCGGGTGGGCTCATATCTGAGTGTGGGCAGGCGATCAAATGAATCGCGCCACCAAGACCGCAAGGCGTCTTTGCCGGTGATGAGTCCCTTGGTTTCGGGTTGGCGGAGTTTCAGTTTGGGGCTGTAGTGTTGTGCGTCTTCGGCATAAAGAGATAATAGCTTCTCAAGGTCGTGTGCGTTGAATGCGTCGAACCATTGGTGGGTGATTGTGACAGGTAGTTTTTCGTACATCGGAACAGTTTTTTGATCTGTTCCCGTTAAGCTGAAAACTTCGACCAGTGAGAGATTGGGATTGGCAAACAAATGCAATCAGAGAAAATATTTATATAATATCAATGATATCCGAATCGCTTTTGTTTTCGTTTACTAGATAATTATAAAGCTCATCCCTTTTTGCTTTAATTTTTGACATGTATTTTTTTAAAAATGGTCTGATGGCCTCTTCAACTACTTTTTCATTAGCATAATCGGTTACCTCTTTTCTGTGAAGCTCAAGTCCGGGATTTTTTTGTTGAAATACCAACTGATGGCTGTGATAGACATCCGCAAACTTGCTGTTTGCTTTTTGCAAGTCGTTTATTTTAATAATGTTATTATAAGAATCGCAAATATACTTTAGCTCAAAAAACTTACTAATAACATCGGAATATTTTAATGAGTCTAATTTCGATTTACTTAAATAATAATCAAAAAACGGTATTAAAAGATATTGAATCACTCCTTTTTCGTCAAGTTCAGATAATAATAGATGGAAATTGTCTTTGGAGTTGAATAACCCATCCCTTCTGTGAGAAAATAGATTTGTTATCTTTTTATATATTATTTTTTTGTTCTGATCGCTCAAACTCGTTATATATAGAGCAGCAAAAAACTCTTGTAAAGATCTATGAGGGAAAGTATAATCGGTTCCTTCTTTATTTAAAATGCCAATTGCAATTTGTAAGTCATCAAGTAGTTTAGAATTATCAAAAGCCAAGCTTTTCTTTTTTTCTTTTATATAAGTAAACTTCTCATTTATATAGTGACTATTAAAAATAAATTTCTCATCAAAATATGACATAAATGAAAAAAGCTTCAAAACGTCAATAAATTGTTCTTTTGAAAGGCCACATTGTTTCTCTCTAACATAGGCCAGTTTCGACATGCTGTCATGCAAAGAAAATAAAGCATCGAACACTTGATTGTAAAACTCGCTTCTCTTAGGAGGGATATTTGAATAGGATTGAAACGTCAAAATAAACATTGACAAGAGAAGTGGATTACTTAAAAAGCTTTTATAGGCGTTATTTTCTTTGCTATTAACTGCTTCTATAATTTTATTACAAAGTTCCCGTTCTTCTTCTGGTATTTGCCTCTTTATAAATTCATTAATATCATTGTCAGATAAATCGCAAACTGCATAATTGTAAAACAATGGCAACAAGTCAATTTCAGTATATGGTCTGGATGTAAGTACGTAGTAATTTTTATTGTACAACTTGACTAGATCATCAATTTCTTTTGTCGTTCTTTCTTTCTTTGCGGAATTTATCTCGTCATAGCCATCAAGAAAAAACACAAAATCACCGGAACTAAGTAATCTTTCGATAATTTTATCATTATTGGCCAGACGCTCAAGCTTAAAAATCTTATCCTTTATATATTCTATAATGTTTCCGTCATAATCATTTAAATACCGCAACTCAACTTTTATTGGAGTTTTAAAATGGGTGTCTATTGCATTTAAAAATAAGTACTTGACCATAGTACTTTTACCACTTCCTGCATTACCAATGAGCGTGATGCACTTATTTTGTAATAAGAGCTTCTTAATTGAGTTAGTTGGGATCCTCTTATTGCTATTTTGATTGTTTCTCTTATCTATTGGAACAATAAAAAGAGGTTGATAAAAGTCTATTAAATTTTTGGGTTGGACTCGATGCAATAAAGTCTTAGCGCAATAATTTCTTTTATATTCTTCAACTTGATATTCAAGAATTTTATTGTTTAGAGTATGTTCTACTTCTGCACCGAAGTCTTTCGCTATTTTAGAAAAAAGGCTACTAAGATTTGCTGTTATAGCTTTTGTTACTAATGAAAACACCTCCATAAAATATATTTTGTGCTAATATATACTAAAAGATAATAGAACTTGATTACCCTTTCTCATACACCACCGCCAATCCCTGCCCAACCCCGATACACATCGTAGCGACACCGTAACGAACATTTTCCCTACGTCTCATCTCGTGAAGTAATGTAGCTGTGATGCGGGCGCCGGAGCATCCTAGCGGATGACCGATGGCGATAGCGCCGCCGTTTACATTCACAATGGATGGGTCGAAGCCGAGATCACGGACGCAGGCGAGGCTTTGGGAGGCGAAGGCTTCATTGAGTTCGACGAGGCCGATGTCTGATATTTTTAGTCCAGCGCGCTGGAGTGCTTTGCGGACTGCGTAAATAGGGCCGATGCCCATGATGGATGGTTCGACGCCGGCGGAGGCCATGGCGACTATGCGGGCGAGTGGTTTGAGGTTGTGTTTCTTGACTACTTCTTCGCTGACTACTATCGTGGCTGCTGAGCCGTCGTTGATACCGGAGGAGTTGCCTGCGGTGACGCTGCCATCTTTGGCGAAGGCAGGTTTAAGTTTGGCGAGGTCTTCGAGTGAGGAGAGGCGCGGATGTTCGTCTTTGATGAAACTGATCTTCTCGCCTTTGCCTTTATCTATTTCCACTTCGACGATCTCGTCGTTAAATCTTCCTGCCTCGTGTGCGGCTTTATATTTGAGTTGCGACTCATAGGCAAACTGGTCTTGTTCGGCGCGGGAGACCTTCCATTGTTTGGCGACATTCTCTGCGGTCTCTCCCATGGAGATGGTATAGTCTGATGGGAAGAGTTTATTGGTAAATCTCCAGCCGAGGGTGGTGTCAAACATTTGTTGACTGCGATCGAATGCTGAGGTGGCTTTGCTCATGACCATAGGGGCGCGGCTCATGCTCTCTACGCCGCCTGCGATATAGATATCTCCATCGCCCGATTTGATGGCGCGGGCTGCATCGCCGATAGCTTGCAGGCCGGAGGCGCAGAGGCGATTTACCGTTACGCCGCCAATAGATGTGGGCAGTTCTGCAAGTAAAACAGCCATACGCGCTACGTTGCGGTTATCTTCGCCGCTTTGGTTGGCTGCGCCAAAGATGATATCTTCTATTTCGCCGGTATTGAGCCAGGGGTTTCTTTCTACTATAGCTCTGACCACATGTGCTGCGAGGTCGTCGGGGCGGATCGTGCTGAGGGTGCCTCCGTAACGGCCGATGGGTGTGCGGAGTGCGTCGATGATGTATGCGTCCATATTGATATTTTCAGGTGCGAAGCTATGGTTAATTTGAAAAACAAAAATTGATTTTAATTTTAAGCAGCAGGAAGCTAATTTAAATCAAAACTATGGGTACAATATTTCAATTTAAGGTAACACTAAGAAATGTGAAGCCAGTAATCTGGAGGAGGTTTTTAGTAAAAGATGACATTACATTTTGGGATCTGCACTATACCATTCAAATAGTGATGGGTTGGGAAAATTGTCACCTTCATCAGTTTGCTAAAGGGCGCGATCGATATATCGGTGATCTGGTTCAAATGGAAGGTGAGGTGGAGGATGAGGACGAAATCCTGGTCAAAACAATATTTGATAAGCCGGGTACCACAATAAGATATGATTACGACTTTGGCGATGGCTGGGAGCACGACATTGTTTTGGAGAAAATCCTTGAGGTAGATCCAGGCTTATACTATCCGCGTTGTATAAAGGGTAAGAGTAATTGCCCCCCGGAAGATTCGGGAGGGCCTTATGGGTTTATGAATATGATGGAAATATTGGCCTCGGGTAAAGGCAGGCAGAAAAAGGAAATCCTTGAATGGTTAGGCGATGATTATGATCCGGCAAAATTCAATTTGCAGGAAGTAAATGAAATACTGGAAAACGGTATAGAAATAGATTTTGATAAATAGCCCAGATGTTCCTCAATCGGAAGATTGCTTCGCTATCGCTCGCAAATAACGTTTTTTAATTGGCCAGGTCGCTCATGAATTTGATGCGGACTAGCTGTATGTCATCGGCTTCGACGTCGTCATGGCTGAATTCGTCCATAGCTGCGTCAAGTGAATCGGTTTCTGATGTGCGGAAGTACTCGTAGATATCTTTCACGAGGTCTTCGTCCATGGTGTTATTGATGTGGTAGTCGATGTTGAGCTTGGTGCCGGAGTGAACGATGGTCTCGAGCTCGGTGATCATATCCTTGCGGGTGATGCTGAGTGAACGCGCGAGATCGTCAAGGCTGATGCGTTTGTCGATGGCCTGTATGATCTTGATCTTTTCGCCGGCTTTATTGGCGATAGATTTGACGATGAAATCCGTC
The DNA here is from genome assembly GCA_025963485.1 of Bacteroidota bacterium. Classification (GTDB taxonomy): domain Bacteria; phylum Bacteroidota; class Bacteroidia; order Chitinophagales; family LD1; genus UBA1941. The sequence goes on from JAOQAO010000040.1 coordinate 15,606, forward strand.
GGGCGGTCGATGTCGTTGTCATCTACGTATTGTTTGATGAGTTCGAGGAACTTTTTGCCATAGCGCTCTGCTTTGCCTTTGCTGACGCCGATGATGCCTGCCATCTCATCCATGGTGATGGGATATTTGGTGGCCATCTCTTCGAGCGAGTTCTCCTGGAAGATAACGTAGGTAGGCAAGTTATTGGCCTTAGCTGTTTTTTGACGAAGGTCCTTGAGCATAAGGAGCAGCTTCGGATCGACAACGCTGCGGGCTCCGGAGTTTTCCTCGATGATCACTTCGTTAGCTTCTTCTTCGTAATTGTGATTGAGCGAAACGACTATTTTATGTGGCTTTTTGACAAAGGCGCGGCTGGCGTCATTGAGTTTGAGGATGCCGTATTGTTCGATATCCTTGTCAATGAGATTTATGATCATGGCATTGCGCAGGACGGAGTTCCAGTGGTGTTCGTCTTTGTCGGAGCCTGCACCAAATTGCGCGAACTTGTCGTATTTGAAGTCGGTGATGTCTTTGGATTTCTTGCCAATCAGGAATTTGACCAGGTATGGCAGGTCGTGGTTTTCCTTCACGGCAGTAATGGCTTCTATAGCTAGTTTGGTGTCTTCCGTGACGTCTATTTTCTCTTTAGGGTGGCGGCAGTTGTCGCACATATTGTCGCACTGGGAAGAGGTGTAGGCTTCACCGAAGTAGTGCAGAAGGAATTTCCTGCGGCATTCGGCAGATTCGACGTAGGCGACGGTCTCATTTACGAGCTGGAGGCCGCGCTCACGCTCGGCTACGGTTTTATCGCGGAGTAGCTTTTCGAGCTTAGAGATATCCTTGTAGCTGAAATAGACCACGCAGTCTCCCTCCATGCCGTCGCGTCCGCCACGGCCTGTTTCCTGATAGTAGTTTTCAAGAGACTTAGGGATATCGTAATGTATGACGTAGCGGATATCCGGTTTGTCGATTCCCATGCCGAAGGCGATGGTCGCGACGATCACGTCGACGTCTTCCTGGAGGAAGGCATCCTGCGTGTTAGCGCGGATCTTATTGTCTATACCTGCATGGTATGGAGCGGCTTTTATGCCATTGGCGCGGAGCACCTGGGCTATGTCGTCAGCGGTTTTACGGTTGATGACATACACGATACCTGATTTGCCCGTTCGCTGCTTGATGAACTGCACCATATTCTTGGTAGCGAGTTGCGGCGTCTTCTTGGGCCTGATCTCATAATAGAGATTGGGCCTGTTGAAGGAGGATATGAATATCTCCGGTTTGCGGAGATTAAGTGTTTTGACTATGTCGCCTTGTACCTTTGGGGTGGCGGTAGCCGTGAGCGCTATGATGGGGAAATCTCCCTGCAGCATGTCCACGATCTCCTTGATACGGCGGTACTCGGGGCGGAAGTCGTGGCCCCACTCGGAAATACAGTGCGCCTCATCGACTGCGACAAAGGAGATAGGAACTTCCTTGAAGATGTCGGT